>CALWNT010000020.1 GCA_944382885.1 uncultured Clostridia bacterium
TCCCCGCCGGCGCCACAATGCTTCTCCCCGGCTCAATAATAATAAACGGAAGAGGAATCGAAAGCTCCTGGGCCTTTGCCTTTACCCGGTCGGATACCCGTTTCATATAAAGATCATATGCTACCGGATCGTCGGTTTCCACGTATTTAATCCCAAAGCCTCCGCCCAGATTCATCGTCTTTAAGGAATATCCCAATTCCGTCTGGACTTTTGCGATAAAGGTCATCATCACTTCCGCCGCATGTTCGAAGGGATCAATATCAAAAATCTGCGAACCGATATGGCAGTGAACCCCCTCCAGATGAATATGCGCTAAAGACAGTGCCTTTTTGACGCCCTCCATGGCAAGGCCAGTATCAATTGCCATCCCGAATTTGGAATCTAGCTGTCCTGTCTGAATAAAGCTGTGAGTATGGGCGTCAATGCCAGGGGTCAGCCGAAGAAGAATGTTGGCGGTTTCTCCCATCTCCCCAGCGATTTCATTCAGCAGCTCCAGTTCATCCAGATTGTCAACGACAATCCTGCCCACCTTGTTTTCCAATACCATTTTCAGTTCATCAGGTGTTTTATTATTTCCATGATAACAGATGCGTTCCGCCGGAAATTCCACGCTTAAAGCGGTATATAGCTCACCCACGGAGACGATATCTACTCCGATTTCTTCCTCTTTGGCGATCCGGTAAATCTGTTTGCAGGAAAACGCTTTGGAAGCGTAGCATACCAGACCTGCCCCATGATAATAATTGTCGATGGAATGTTTAAAGGCTCTGCAATGTTCCCGGATCAAGTCCTCATCCATGACATACAGCGGAGTGCCGTAAGTTTTAGCAAGCTCGACGGTGTCCACTCCTCCAATAGTCATATGTCCCTGTGGGTTGGTTCCCAAATTTTTTGACACGTATTGATACATATCCTTCCTCCTCAAACTTCGCTTGTTTCTGAAGAATCCTCTGCCTGTTCTTTAAAATCGGCACAGACCTCTTCCAGGATTTCTTTTACTTCTTCTACCCCTGTCCCCTTCTGAGAGGAAAAGGGAATAATAGTGATCTGATCCCCACAGGGCAGCTCTTCCCGAATCCTTTGCAGGCGCTGCTCCGTCTGGGTTTTATTGAGCTTGTCCGCCTTTGTCAGCAATACGATAAAGGGAAGCTCCCATTCAATCAGATAATTGACCATATCCACATCCAGTTTGCTGGGGGGATGGCGCATATCAATTAGCTGAACCACCAAAACAAGCTTTCTATCCTGCTGGAAATATCCCTCGATCAGCTCCGACCATCGTTCTTTTTCGCTTTTTGATACCTTCGCGTAGCCGTATCCGGGCAGATCCACAAAATTGAGTTCTTCATTGACATAGTAAAAATTGATCGTCGCCGTCTTTCCGGGCACAGCCGAAACCCTTGCGAGATTTTTCCGATTGAAAATTTTATTGATCGCCGAGGATTTTCCTACATTGGATTTCCCCGCAAAGGCGATTTCCATCTTCTCAGACTTCGGAATCTGCCTGGAAAGCCCGTAAGCTGCAAGAAACTCCCCTTTATTGAAATTCATCTTCTTTCCTCCTGCGCAAAGCTGAATGACGTCCAAAACGCCGTATCTCCCTTGGTGCGGTTTTCTCCTCTAAGTAAAATCCCGCCGTCTTCACGATAAGCCTTTTCCATCACAAAGCGGTCTCCCCGCCTGAGCTCTGAATGAAAATAAAAATCCATTCGCCTGATTCTGGAAAATGCTTGCTGTTCCTCCTGAGAAAGGGCGTCATAGGAAAACTCACCGTACCGGCAGTTGTTCACATGCCCCAGGCAGTCAAGATAGCTTCCTCGCACCAAGCGTTCCTCAGTCGGCTCAAATATAATCTCCCCAAACTTTTTCAAAGACGGGGACGCATCCATCAGATACTCCTCACAAGGCGGCGCAATGAAAAAAGGCGTCTCCTTTCCCCGAAATATGCTCCGTTTTTCCAAATCCAACAGTACAGAATAGTTGACTCCCTTGACTGCCGTTTCTCCATCAGGAGTAAGAAGCTCCATTTCCCGACGAAAATAGGGACCTTTTTTCTGGGAATACCAAGTGCGTGCAAAAAGCTTTCCCACTTGGCGGATCGGCTGCTCCACTTCGAAAGAAAGGGAAATCAGCGCCCAGGCAAGCCCATACTGCATGGTATGCTCCACGGAAAGCTCCAGACATTCCAAATGCCTATCCACCACCTGAGCAAACAGCTTCTGATAGCCGTAGGGCTTTAGGCCGTTTGCTTCATTTAAGTCAGAAACTGGTATCTCCAGTTCGTAGCGCTGCTCTTTTTCCCTGTTTTCCATCTCTGTTCCACCTTGCTTCAGACTAATTGACCGCTGCCGTTTCCGCTTTGACTGGTTCTTCTTTCAACAGCATAACATCCGGTTCAAAAGAGGTATCCCGCTTTGGAACAGCCAAAGCCACATCCAATACCTCTTTGATCGTTTTCACTGGCACAAAATGCAGGTTCTCCCGAATCACCGCGTCGAATTCCGCCACATCCGGTTTGTTGTCATAAGGGATCACCACCGTATGGACGCCGCTGCGGTAAGCCGCAATAGATTTTTCCTTCAATCCTCCGATGGGAAGCACCCGGCCCCTCAAGGAGATCTCTCCGGTCATAGCCACATCCCTGCGCACCGGGATTCCCGATAGGGCGGAAACCAAAGCGGTCGTCATGGTCACCCCTGCCGAAGGCCCGTCTTTCGGAACAGCTCCCTCCGGCGCATGGATATGTAAATCCTTATTTTTATAAAAATCCGGATCTATGCCATAATCCCGTGCAACACTTCGGACATAGGACACCGCGAGCTTGGCCGATTCAGTCATCACATCTCCCAAGTTGCCGGTAATCTGCAGTTTCCCATTGCCATCCAGTACCAAAACCTCTATTTCCAGCGTTTCTCCTCCTACAGAGGTCCAGGCAAGGCCGGTCACCAACCCCACCTGATTCTCTTCCGGAATCTGAGAAACCCGGTATTTCTTCGGCCCCAGCATGGAACCCAGCATGGTCTCCCCTACTGTGATCCGTTTGAATTCCTCCTGGGTTACCTTTTCCTTTGCCACCTTCCGGCAAACAGAGGCAATGGTTCTCTCCAAGGTACGGACGCCTGCCTCACGGGTATACCGGTCGATCATGGTATAAAGCCCTTCCTGAGAAAACAGCAGGTCTTTTGCGGTCAAACCGTGCTTTTTCACCTGCTTGGGAACACGAGATTTTTTTGCGATCTGAAACTTTTCTTCCCTGGTATAACTGGACAGCTCAATGACCTCCATCCGATCCAACAGCGGTCCCGGGATCGTCGAAAGATCGTTTGCCGTAGTGATAAACAGCACTTCGCTCAAATCAAAGGGCACCTCTACATAATGATCCCGGAAGGTGTTGTTCTGTTCGCTGTCCAACACCTCCAGCATCGCCGCAGAAGGATCTCCCCGGAAATCGTTCCCCATCTTGTCGATTTCATCCAGTAAAATCAGCGGATTTCTGCTTTTGGCCTGACGCAGGGCGTTGATGATCCGTCCCGGCATGGCGCCGATGTAGGTTTTTCTGTGCCCGCGGATGTCGGACTCATCCCGCACGCCGCCCAAAGAAAGCCGCACATACCGGCGTCCTAAGGTTTTGGCGATACTTTTCCCAATCGAGGTTTTCCCCACACCCGGAGGGCCTACTAAACAGATGATCTGTCCTTTCATTTCTGGGGACAGCTTCCGGACGGACAGAATTTCTAAGATCCGTTCCTTTACTTTTTCCAAGCCATAGTGGTCCCGATCCAAAATCCGTTTGGCCTTTTTGATATCCAGCACATCTTTGGTATAGGTGTCCCAAGGCAGCTCCAGACAGACGTCCAGATAACTGCGTACTACATTGGCCTCCTGGGAATTAAAGGGCATTTTATAAAGCTTGTCCGCTTCTTTAAAGAGTTTCTCTCTGGTTTCGTCCGGCATATTCTTGATAGAAGCGATTTTTTCCATAATTTGTCCCACTTCATCAGCGCCGTCTTCTCCCTCGCCCAGCTGATCCTGAATGACCTTGAGCTCCTCCCGCAGGAAATAATCCCTCTGATTGCGGTCCATCTGTTCCTTTACCTGCTCATAAATATCATGCTCTATGGCAAGCACCTGGGTCTCCCGTTCAAGGATTTGCGCCAGAAGGTTCAGACGTTTGTAATGAGTGTTCGCTTCCAAAAGCGCCTGGCGGTCTTCATATTTGAGCATAACGTTAAAGGCGACAGAGCGAAACAACCCTTCCGGCTCGTCCTGATCCAACGCTTCCAGCAGTACCTCTCTGGACATTTTGGGCACTACCAAGCTGTAGCTTTCAAAAACAGTTTTCACCACCCGGATTACCGCTTCCATCTCCTCCTGAGAAACGGTCTTCCTGCTGGAGAGAGGCGCGTGTTCGATCAGTGTCTCCAAAAAGGGCTCTTCTCCCATCATGTCGATGATTTTTGCACGGTATTCTCCCTGCACCAGCACCCTCATCACACCGTCTTGGGTTTTGAGCATCTGTTTGACCACGGCTACTACGCCGTACTCATACAGATCCTCCTTTTTCGGATCTTCTACCATTGCGTCTTTCTGGGTCACTAAAAAAATATGCTTATCGGTAGACATTGCCTCCATCAGCGCCTCAATCGAGCGCTTTCTCCCAACGTCAAAATGCATCTGCATTCCTTCAAAAACAACCAGGCCCCGCATGGCCAAGGTCGGCAGAATCTTTTGCCGGCTCAATGTTCTTTCTTCCATAAAGTTCAAATCCTCCATTATCTGAAGTTATCTTTCTATCTAAAACTGATTCCTTGATTTCTGAATTCCATGATCTCCGTCTGTTATCCTCCTCTGACGAAGGCGGAAAAACCCCTAAAATCCAAGACTTTTCCCTACGGCGGCTATCATGTCATAATTATACAAAATTCGTTTTGTTTTTGCAAGAAAACAAATTATGAATTGCAATAATTCACAAGAAACCGGTAAAAATAAATCTGTAATTGGCACATACGAAAAAATAGCCGAAAATCATTCACAAAAATCGGATAATCTAACAGTTTGAGAGAATCTTTCCAAAACAAGAAAATCTCCTTTTTCCCTCACACCCTATTCATAAAGTTTTGTTATGATGAATAAAAAGTTTTGTCATCTATTAGAATTGTCAGATAATCAACACGCAATAGAAAGGAACCTCTTTATGTCAAACCAAACCTCCACTATCAAATCAACGATGATTGACAGCCAAAAAACCACAAAACATTTTCTTCCGGTTTATACCTTAGGCGAAGAAATCGCCAATTCTGTTACCCACGGCATCGGAGCGCTTCTCGCCGTGGCCGGCTGTGTGATCCTGATTGTTTTCGCCGCCTTTACCGGAGACCCTTATAAAATCGTAAGCGCTTCTATTTTTGGGGCCAGCCTGATTATTTTATTTTCCATGTCTACTCTGTATCATTCCCTGACCAATCCCACAGCCAAATATGTATTCCGGATATTCGATCATACCTCCATTTTTATTCTAATCGCAGGGACTTACACCCCGCTGACCCTGGTAACGCTGCGGGGTGTATGGGGCTGGTCTATTTTTGGCATTGTTTGGGCTTCCGCAATTCTAGGAATTGTTTTCAACGCCATCAGTATTGAACGGTTTAAAAAATTCTCGATGATCTCTTACCTTGCCAGCGGCTGGTGCATCATTGCGGCTATCTTTCCACTGATCCAAAGACTCGATTCTACAGGCGTTGTCTTTCTGGTCATCGGTGGAGTGTGCTATACCGGAGGACTGCTCTTTTATTCTCTGAATAAAATTCGGTATATGCACTCCATCTGGCATCTGTTCGTCCTCGCCGGAGCCATTTTCCATTATTTCTGCATTTTATTTTATGTCATCTGAAGCATTTCGTTTTTGCCGGACAATTGTCCGGCTTTTTTCGATACGCTTCCTATCCTAAAAAATCGGCTGGATTTTTTCCTAAACTTCCGCTTCTTTTTTTCTCTAAAATATGATATGATAAACTCAATTTCTACACCTGTTTCGAGGAGGATCTTTTGGATGAAACCGAAAATAAAATACGTCATATTCGATATGGACGGCACATTGATCGATTCTATGCGGCTTTGGGATGAGTTGGATGAAAATTTTCTCAAAGGATACGGCATTACTCCTCCTCCCAATCTCACGGATGAACTGCGCACTTTAAGTTTTTTTGAAACCGGAGAATATTTTGTCAATCATTTTCCGCTCCCGCTCACTGCCCAAGAGGTTACAGAAAAAATACGGGAGATGGTAGCTGACGCCTATTTGCATGAAATCCCAGCCAAGGAAGGCGTACTGGAACTGTTACATACCTTGAAACAGAAAGGTATTTCTCTCTGTGTGGCCACTGCTACTGAAACTCCTCTGGCACTGCAGGCGCTCAATCGGCTAAAACTCCTTCCTTTTTTCAATTTTATCCTTTCCTGCGACGACGTGAAAAAAAGCAAGGATGACCCCTGTATTTACGAAAGCGCAATGGAACGCCTTGGGGGAAACAAAGAAAATACCCTGATCGTAGAGGACGCCCTTCACTGTATGGAAACCGCAAAATCGGCCGGATTCCGCGTCGCCGCCATCTGGGATCTCTCCGCAGAAAAAGCCGGCGATATTCCAGACATTCAGAAACTCAGCGATTACTATTTTACCGATTACGCTCAGTTGCTTGCAAAAGTCGATGAACTGTTTTAAGTAACTCTCAAAGGCAGACTAGATCTTCTGCTGCCGTTCTCCGCCTGTCAAAAAACAGTTGTCCTCTAACGGGAATTTCCCCTTTCGAGAAGCATGGCCAACAATGCCTCTCGAAACTGCTGATCCTGTACTTCCCGATTCCGCTTGTGAGAGCCCTTCAGCCGTCCTCCTGAGCGGCGTACTTTTCGGGAAGTATGTCGAAACAGGAGCAAAGCGTCAATATTTTGATCGGTATACTCCATTCCGTCCTGATTTAAGCAGCGGCCGCCTTTGGCTAAACTCATTGCGGCCAGGCCATAGTCCTGCGTCACCACAATATCTCCCTGCTTTATCAGGCTGACCAAAGCATAGTCCACGCTGTCCGCTCCTTTTGACACCGTTATCGTCTGAATTCCGGGATATACAAGTTCATGAGAGGTATCACAAAGCAAGAGAATTTCTGTTTTGGTCTCTCTTGCACACGCCACGGCCTCTCGGACAACGGGACATCCGTCCGCATCCACCAGTATTTTCAAAGTGATGTTCCCTCCTTTTGAGATTTGGTTTTATTTCTCACAAAAGTCAGAAATTCTTTCTCATTTATTCATAATTCTTCTTTGAATTCTTGCTATGATAAACTTAGAGAAAATCTGAGCTTGACATCCTCCCAGGAAGTTTCCTTACGCTGTGGGGTTTGTCATTGTTTCAGTTTCATTATACTGCTATTAAAATCATCGGACAACAGTGATTGGAAGAAGGAGGCTTTTCCATGTCCGGATTTGTAGAACTTAAAAACGTATATAAACGCTACCAGATGGGCGAGGTAACGATCACCGCATCTAACGGTGTCTCCTTTGAAATTCAAAAAGGAGAATTTGTGATTATCGTTGGCTCCAGCGGAGCGGGAAAAACAACGGTGCTCAATATGCTTGGGGGGATGGATCACTGCGATGAAGGAGATATTATCGTAGACGGCTCCTATATCAGCCAATATACCCCCAAACAGCTCACTCAATACCGCAGATATGACATCGGTTTCATTTTCCAGTTTTATAATCTGGTGCAAAATCTCACCGCTAAAGAAAATGTCGAGCTCGCAACTGAAATTTGCCAAAACTCTCTGGATGCGGCCGAGGTCTTAAAACAGGTAGGTCTAGAAGACCGTCTGAACAATTTCCCTTCACAGCTTTCCGGCGGTGAGCAGCAGCGTGTCTCCATTGCCAGAGCCCTGGCAAAGCAGCCCAAGCTTCTGCTTTGCGACGAACCCACCGGCGCCTTGGATTATAATACCGGAAAAACAATCTTGAAACTTTTACAGGATACCTGCCGAAACACTGGAATGACAGTAATCGTCATCACACATAACCAAGCAATCAAGCCTATGGCAGACCGGGTAATCGAAATGAAAAGTGCTATGGTCAGCAATATGTACCTTAACGAGCACCCAACTCCAGTGGAGGAAATTGAATGGTAGCTGAAGACCATTGATTCTGTAAGAAAGGAAGCGGACAGCAATGAAAAATCGTACGCTTATCAAAGACATCTTCCGTGAAATCAAAAAAACCAAGAATCGCTTTCTTTCCATTTTTGCCATCATCGCATTGGGAACTGGTTTTTTCAGTGGGATTAAAATTACCTGTCCCGACATGAAATTAACAGCGGAAGAATATTATGACCAAAATAATCTTATGGATGTAAGCTTTCTTTCCACATTTGGTTTTACCCAAGAAGATGTCACCGCCTTGGCTCAGCAGGATGGAATTGAGGAAGTCATGCCTGGCTATTCCTACGATGTTATTGTAAACGCCGGGTCGGAACAGGAAGTACTGACTAAGGTGCTGTCCATCGGAGACAACACCCTCAACCAGCCCCAACTCATTGAAGGGCGGCTTCCTGAAAATTCCGGTGAATGCGTTGTCGAAAGCGGCACACACACTCCCGACAATTTTCAAATCGGCGAAACGATCACCCTGACTTCCGGTGTGGAAAACGAAGCTGTAACTGACACGCTGAAAACGGATACTTATAAAATTGTAGGCATTGTCCGTTCTCCCCTGTATATCAATTTTGAACGTGGATCTACTTCCATCGGCAATGGTTCATTGGACTGCTTTATCTTAGTACCGGAAACAGATTTCACACTGGACGCTTATACTGATCTTTATGCTACCTTGTCCTCTGCTAAAGAACTCAATTCCTTTGAAGACGACTATCAGAAGCTGGTCGATGAGAAACTTACGGAGTTGGAGAAATTTGGAAAAGAACGTGCTCAAATTCGAAAAGAAGAGATCTATGAGGACAGTAATGCCGAAATCCAATCCTCTATTGATGAGCTCAATGAAGCGAAAGAACTGCAGCAGTCCGAGCTGCAAAAAGCGCTGGATCGGCTCAACGACGGAGAACAACAGCTCAACGACGCAAAGGCAGAGCTGAACCAGAGAGAAACTCAACTGGAACAGGAGACCTCAAATGCCTTGGCCCAGCTGCAAGCAGCCACACAAGAGTTAAAGAATTCTCAGCAAACTCTGCAAAACCGGATCAATAGTTTTCAAACCCTCATGCAGGAGGGAGAAAACAAGCTATCCTCTGGTCAGAAAGAAATTGAGGAAAGCCAGGCAAAGCTGGATGAAGAAAAGCAAAAAGCGGAAGAGTCCCGCGCTCAGGTTCAGGCTTCTATTGACCAGGGATATCGGAAATATCAGGAACTGGTTGATTATTATACCTCTACTGGAGAACTGGAGGAAAAGCAGGAAGAACTCGCTCAAATGAAAGCTCAACTGGACGAAAGCCAGACCAAGCTAAACAATACCTATCAGGAGGGGCTGGAAAAATTTTCCGCTGCTCAACAGACAATTGACGCCTCTAAACAAGAACTGGAACAGTCTCGCCAGGAACTGGAGCGCCAGCGCGCTACCGCATTGGCGCAATTCGATGAAGCACAGAAAAAAATAGATTCCGGCTATCAGGAAGTGGAACAGAACACGAAAACACTGGAAGAAGAGACCGCTTCTGCTCAGGCGCAAATTTCTTCCGCTTGGGCTCAGATCAATCAGCAGGAGCAGGAACTGCAAGACGGCCGTGCAGAGTATGAACAGCAAAAGGCGGAATCAGAAAAGCAAATTGCTGACGGAGAAAATCAAATACGCGAGGCCCAAAGGAAGCTTAACGAGCTGGAATCCCCTACCTGGTATGTCTTTGATCGGAGTACCAACCCCGGTTACAGCGACTATGGAAACGACGCAGAAAGAGTCGATAACGTCGCCAAAGTATTTCCGGTATTTTTTATTTTGGTGGCGATTCTGGTATGTCTGACCACCATGACCCGTATGGTGGAGGAACACCGGACCCAAATCGGTACCTTGAAAGCGCTGGGATACAGCAAGGGAGCTATTGTTTCCAAATACATCGTCTATGCTTCTCTGGCCAGTCTTTTAGGAAGTATTGTCGGCGTGCTGCTCTGCTCGAAGCTGTTCCCCATAATTATCTTTAACGCGTACCGGATTATGTATAACCTTCCGGATATTATTGCGCCGATCCGGTGGAACTACTTACTGCTGAGCATCCTTGTGTCTATTGTCTGTACTGTCTCTTCTGCGTTTTTGTCCTGTTATGCCGAGCTCTTTTCTCAGCCGGCCCAGTTGATGCGGCCCAAAGCTCCCAAAGCAGGGAAACAGATTTTGTTGGAAAAAATCCCCTTCCTATGGTCAAAATTCAGCTTTATCTATAAGGTCACATTTCGCAACATCTTTCGGTATAAAAAACGGATTCTCATGACCGTAATCGGAATTGCGGGATGTACTGCGCTGATGCTCACAGGTTTTGGCTTACGCCACGCTATTTCCTCTATTGTGCCAAAGCAGTTTGAAGAAATTTTCCGATATGACGCGATCGCCGCCTTGGAAGACGATCTTTCTGCCGAAGAAAAGGAATCATTATACCAAGAGCTTTCCGCCAATACCATGATGGAAAACGAAATGTTCCTCCATAATGAAGCTCTGGAGGTTTCGGCTAACGATGTGACCAAAAGCGCTACTCTCTATGTTCCGGAAGATACTGAGAATTTTTCAGACTATATTGTTTTGCGGGAACGGAAAGGTCATAAACCGCTGAATTTGGAAGATGACGGAATTATCATCAGCGAAAAGCTGGCAAAGCTTTTAAGCGTCAAGACAGGGGATCAAGTCTCTCTAGTTGTAGATAACGAGTCCTTAGAGGTGATCGTGTCTGGCATTACAGAAAACTATACTACCCACATGGTTTATATGTCGCCCCGCCTGTATGAGTCTTTATATCAGGAAAGTCCTGATTATAACTGTTTGATTTTCCATTTGGCGGACGATGTAGATTCGGATACCTTGTCTACCCAACTTAACAATGACAGCAGAATTTTGGGAATCAGCTTTTCTGACAGTATCAGCAGTTCTTTTGAGGATATCGTGTCCAGCCTAAATTATATTGTTCTGATCATCATTGTCTGTGCCGGAGCATTGGCCTTTATCGTGCTCTATAATCTGATTAACATCAATGTGACCGAGCGTACCAGAGAGCTGGCCACAATTAAGGTGCTGGGCTTCTTTGACAGAGAAGTGGATGCGTATATTTACCGGGAAACTGTATTCTGTACCCTGCTGGGGATTATTGCCGGACTGATTCTGGGAATCTTTTTGGAGCGGTTTGTCGTGGTTACAGCAGAGGTAGACGTGGTCATGTTCACTCCTGAAATCGACGTGATGAGTTATCTGTTGTCTGCCTTTTTGACTCTGCTCTTTACCGTGATTGTCATTTTTGCCCTTCACTTTAAACTCAAGAAGCTGGATATGGTGGAATCTTTAAAGGAATTGGAATAACCCTTCCTTCTGTTGATAAGACTTTAGTTGACCTCTCAAAAAAGCGCAAAAAATGCTTCTCATTCATTAGATGTGAATGAGAAGCATTTTTCTTTCGGAAAAATCGGTTTATCAGGGAAGGCCCCCCCTGATAAATTGAACTATAAAACCTTTGACAAAAATTCTTGCAGTCTCGGATCCCGAGGGTGGGTAAAGAATTCGTCCGGCGTATTTTCTTCCTTGACAATACCCTCATCAATAAAGAGCACACGGGTTGCCACCTCTCTGGCAAATCCCATTTCGTGAGTTACCACTACCATTGTCATACCGTCGTCAGCCAATTCTTTCATCAATTCCAGAACCTCGCCTACCATTTCTGGGTCCAAAGCGGAGGTCGGTTCGTCAAAAAGCATCACATCCGGATTCATCGCCAACGCACGGACAATGGCGATACGCTGTTTCTGCCCACCGGACAACATAGCGGGATAGGTATTTGCCTTATCTGCCAAGCCAATCCGATTTAATAAACTCATCGCCTTCTCTTTTGCTTCTTCAGCAGTCATGAGTTTGAGTTTTACCGGTGCCAGCGTAATATTTTGCAGAATGGTCAGGTGAGGAAATAAATTAAAATGCTGAAACACCATTCCCATTTTCTGCCGTACTTTATTGATATCTGTTTTTTTATCGGTAATGTTCTGTCCCTCTACCCAGATTTCTCCCTCGGTAGGTTCTTCCAAAAGGTTCAAACAGCGCAGAAAAGTGCTCTTGCCAGAACCAGACGGCCCGATAATTACGACCTTTTCCCCTTTGTGTATCGTTTGGGTGATGCCGTTTAAGACATGGTTTTCTCCAAAAGATTTTTGTAGATTTTTAACCTCGATCACTTCTCGCCAGCCTCCTTTCAAAGATATTTAAGAGCTTGGTCAATCCCAATACTAGAACCAGATAAATGGCTGCTACAATCAATAAGGGGGTCAGCATATCGTAGGTGGCGGAACTGATCCGCTCTGCGGTTTTGGTCAAATCGTAAACTGTGACAGTTCCCACAATCGCGGTTTCCTTAATCAAAACAATAAATTCGTTTCCCAAAGCAGGAAGAATATTTTTGACAGCCTGAGGCATGATAATGCTCTTCATCACTGTGGGATAAGAAAGCCCCAAAGAACGCCCCGCTTCCATCTGGCCTTTATCAATGGACATGATCCCTGCACGGATAATCTCCGCAACATAGGCGCCGGAGTTGATCCCAAAGGTCAAAGCGCCCACATACATCGCGTCGATCCTTGCCGATGCAAAAATACAGAAATACATAATTAACAGCTGAACATACACCGGCGTGCCTCGAATAATGCCGATATAGACATTACAGAGGAAACCCAGCGGTTTCAGTTTTTTATTGTTGACAGCGGTAACCTTAATAATTGCGACCAGCGTACCGATCGCAATACCGATAATAACGGCCAGAAAAGCCAGAATCAGAGAATTTTTCAGTCCTTCTAAAATAAATAGATACCGGTCTTTGACGATCAGTGACTTATACAGAGCGTCGCAAACATCTTGAAACCATTCCAAGTATGACACATCCTTTTCATTCTGCAATATAACACATCTGAGGATGCAGCCCCTGCTACATCCTCAGAATGATACCTTTGTGTTTTGCCCTTATAAAGCTTCTTTTGAATATTTTTCGGTAAATTCATCAATTTTACCTTCATCTATCAGTCTCTGAAGAACCTTATCAATAGTTTCTTTCAGTTCGGTGTTTCCTTTCTGAATGGCCAAGCCGTAGCTGTCAGTAAAAAGTTCGGTAGAGCTGATTTCCAAACCATCGTTTGCTTCTACCAAAAGCTGCGCTGGCAATTGGTCCATAACGATGCAGTCAATTTTACCGTTTTTCAAATCCGCAGCAGCCTGAGTATATTTCTTATACTGTTTTAATTCCTTTGGCTGAACAGCGTTTTCCGGATCTCCGTAGACCATATCGCCGGTAGTACCAGTCTGAACGCCTACTACCTTATCAGCCAGATCTTCCTCAGCAGCAATGGAAGTATCACCGCTCTTTACCACAATTACCTGAGTAGAAGTAGCATATTCAATGCTGAAGTCCATCTGTTCCTGACGCTCCGGCGTAATAGAAATGCCAGCCGCAGCGAAATCAGCCTGTCCTTGCTGAACAGCAGTCAAAGCGGCGGTAAAATCCATATCCTGAATCTCTAATTCTTTTCCCATTTCCTTCGCAATCTCTTTGGCAATCTCTACGTCGATTCCAACTACTTCGCTGCCGTCAACATATTCATAGGGCGCAAAGCCGGCTTCTGTAGCCATAATCAATTTATCATCAGAACCCTGAGCGCTACCGCTTTCTTTGGAACCACAGGCTGCAAGCAAAGAAGCAGTCATACCAGCAGCTACAATTAACGCTAAAACTTTCTTCATCTTCATAATAAACCCTCTTTATCGACCTAATTTTCGCCGGAAAACAATAGCTTTGTACTTTTTGCTTTCCAATCTATTAACTGTTACTAAATTTATCATAGGAGATTCTAAAAAGCAAGGACTTTGCCTAAAAAATCGCATTTTATACAATCTGTCTGAATGAGTATTCTGTCATTTTAGGAGATATTTCATATCATTTTGTATATTTATGCAAAAATCCATTTCTTTATGCATAACGGGATGAGAAAACCAAAGCCGGGTACAGCACAGAGCATGTCTGGAAATCCCGGTCATATCACCGCCGTACAAATCATCTCCCGCCAGAGGATATCCTAAATGAGAAAAGTGTACCCTAATTTGATGGGTGCGACCGGTATGAAGCCGTACCAGCACCAGCGTATAGCCATTTTTTCGCTGAAGCACCTGATACTCCGTAACACTTTTCTGCCCCTCAGGAGCCACCATCCGCTTGATGATGCTTCCCGGCATTCTGGCAATCGGGGCGTCAATCACGCCAAAATCTTGTGGAAACTCCCCCGTCAGGAGAGCGGTATATTCCTTCTGCAAACTTCCGGACAGCTGTTTGGCGCAAAAAGCGTTTTTCGCCGCCAGGCAAAGTCCGGTGGTGTTGGCATCCAGCCGATTGATTGGACGAAAAACGGAAGGAATACCCTTCTGTTCCATATAGTAAGCAAAATAATTTGCCAAAGTATCGTGATGATGGGCGATGGAAGGATGCACCGGCATGAAAGGCGGCTTATCAAATAGAATGAAATCCTCATCCTCATAAATCACAGGGACGAAAAGCTCTGGATTCGGCATAATCTGGGAAGTCTCTTCCTGCAATATCACCGTGAGAAGATCCCCGGCATGAAGGGGATCTACCATCCGCACATGAACTCCGTTTAAGAGAATATGCCCGGGTTCCCGTTTCAGGCGGTTAATGATCCGTCTGGAAAATCCGTGGGTGCGGATCAAATAATGTTCCACCAGAACGCCTTCCTCTCCGGCGGTAATGGTATAGTGAAAAGTCCTGATAGAAGCTCCTCCTTTCTAAATCAGCAAAAGCGGGCAAGAATGTCTTGCCCGCTTCCAATCATGCTACAGAACCTTTTACTTCACGTCATAGCTCCAGCCAAATGGATCTGGGAGTTTCCCCCACTGGATACCGGTGAGATTGTCATACAATTTCTGAGACAGCTCACCAATTTCATTGTGATTGATCTCCATGACCAGATCTTTATATTTCAATTCACCGATCGGAGAAATAACAGCGGCAGTACCGGTGCCAAACGCTTCCTTCAATTTACCATCCTGATAAGCTTTTACCAATTCATCAATAGAAAGCCGGCGCTCTGAAACCCGATAACCCCAGGATTTTAACAGCTCTACAACAGATTTTCTGGTAATACCAGCAAGAATGCTGCCATCCAATTCCGGTGTTACTACTTCATCGCCCAATACAAAGAACACATTCATCGCTCCTACTTCGGAAACATATTTGTGTTCCACGCCGTCCAGCCAGAGCACCTGAGAATAGCCTTCTTCTTCGGCCACATCCTGTGCTTTCAAAGAAGCGGCATAGTTTCCGCCGGTCTTTGCAAAGCCGGTGCCGCCCTGTACGGCTCTGACATATTTGGTCTCCACATAAATTTTTACCGGATTCAGGCCGGTTGCATAGTAGGCGCCGGAGGGAGACATGATAATGAAAAATTTATAGGTAGTAGAAGCATGTGCCCCCAAAGCGTCTTCTGTCCCAATAATAAACGGACGGATATAAAGGGAAGCACCGTCAGTATGAGGCACCCAATCGGCGTCGATCTTTAACAGTTCTACCAATGCGTGCAGTGCAAAAGCCTCGTCAAACTGAGGGATACAGATGCGGTCGCAGGAAACATTCAAACGCTTAAAGTTTTCTTCCGGGCGGAACAGCTTGATCGATCCATCTGGAGCGCGATAAGCTTTCATTCCCTCAAAGACCTCCTGGCTATAGTGCAGACAGGTCATAGCAGGGCTCATGGGAACCGGGCCAAAGGGAACGATTTTCGCGTCGTGCCAACCGTTTTCTTGGTCATAATCCATCACAAACATATGATCGGTAAAAATTTTACCGAAACCGAGTTTTGTTTCATCAGCCGGTTTTGCTTTTCTGTTTGCAGACAATTCAATTTTCAGATCCAACATACTAAACACCCTTTTCAGCAATTTACTGCTTTAAACGATAAACCACTTTATCAGAATAAAACATTTATTAAAAATTATTATAGCAACTATCTGCGGGTTTGACAACAGCGTTCTGCACGAATTGACCAGTTTTTTTCAAAATTCCTTTTGTGAAAACCCTGAAAAGGGATCATTAGAACAGGCTCAGCTCCTGTTGATTCCAGAAAGGAAGAAAGGCGGCAGGCAATGGATAATCCCTTTCGATTTCCGTCCGGCTTTTCCAGAGGAAAGGCGATAGCTCCCCTTTTTCTTCCACCTCGACGAGATAGCCCTGCATCTGCCACTCCAGATGGGTAAAGATGTGCTTGGCTTTTCCCAAAGAAGAAATAGAGATCACAGATA
Source organism: uncultured Clostridia bacterium (assembly GCA_944382885.1). Lineage (GTDB taxonomy): Bacteria > Bacillota > Clostridia > Oscillospirales > Ruminococcaceae > Massiliimalia. The sequence continues at coordinate 16,528 of CALWNT010000020.1, forward strand.
GTCCCCAGGGAGAAAGGACCTCCCCTATTTCCTTTTTGGCAATTTGGCCGGGCAGGTTGGGAAGTTCCCAAAGCGAGGCCAGAAGTCCCTTGGGCGGACGCTGATGAATGGCTGTTTTTCCATCTTTCAGCAGGAGAAATACCGTTCGTTTTTCTACAACCCGCTCTTTTTTGCCGTCTTTTACCGGAAGCTCCATCTGAATATTCTGACGGCAGGCCTCGCACAAATGAGAAACCGGGCAGTTCCCGCAGTCTGGAAATCCATTCGGCAGACAAACGGTAGCGCCCAGCTCCATCAGCGCCTGGTTAAAATCCCCGGGCCGGTCTTTTGGGATCACTTCTAATAACTCCCGCTCCAATGATTTTTTCGTCTCCGGCCTGCTGATGTTTTTCCGGCTTCCGGTGATGCGGGAAATTACCCTGAGCACATTTCCGTCTACTGCAGGGGCCGGAATCGAAAAGGCGATGGAACAAATAGCTCCTGCGGTATAGCTTCCGATCCCCGGCAGCTTTTGTATCTCTTCATACGAGGCAGGCAGCTCTCCATGATACCGTTCCACGATGATTCGGGCCGCCTTTTGCAGATTGCGCACCCGGTTATAATATCCAAGCCCTTCCCACAGTTTTAAAAGCTGCTGCTCCGGAGCCTGAGCCAAATCATAGATGGTGGGCAAGGCATTCAAAAAACGAAGATAATAGGATTTCACCGCTTCTACCCGGGTTTGCTGAAGCATAATTTCAGATACCCACACATGGTATGGCTTGGGATCTTCCCGCCAGGGCAGGATTCTTGCATTGGCATCGTACCAATCTAATAGGGGTGAAACAAGGGTGGATAAGGGAAAATCTTTGGCAATCAAGTTTGACACAGTAAAATTCCTTTCCAAATGATATTTGCTGAGGGATATCGTTTCTAGAGACCATAAAATGAATTTTCTAAACAGGAAAACCGTTCCTATCCCCAGCGGAGCGATCTCTCCCGCTACAGGCGAAGCTGTTCCTCAAACAGTTCGAGAAAACGGACAGCCGCGGGAGATAAAGGCGTATTTTTGCGATAAACCGCGGCAATCCGGCTGAACAGAGATGGTTCGTCTATGGTTTTAAGCACAAGCTGTTCGTCGGGAATCATTTCGGCCGCTGACTGAGGCGTGATGGCTACCCCCATCCCCGCCCGGGCCCAAAGCAAAGTGGTGCGGGCGTCGTCGTTTTTACAGAAGACATTGGGAGAAATACAGTATTTTTCAAAGGCCGCCTGAATCAGTTGTTCGTATCTCCGATAGTAAATGAGCGGAAACTTAGCAAGATCAGATATGGAAATCTGTTGAGTCTTTACATTCTCAAAAAATTTACGATGAGCCACCGCCGCCATCGGCTCTTTTTCCAGGTAATGGCAGACGATATTTTCGCTCTGAAAGGGCGTGCGGATCACAGCCACTTCAATAATATTGTTCTGCAAAAGCTCTAACAGCTGATAGGTATTTCCCTCGTGAATTTCAAAATCAATATGGGGATTGTCGCGGTGATAGCTTTGCAGCCTTCCGTTAAGCAACGCCGTTCCGGAGGAGGAAATGGTCCCCAAACGAAGCGTCCCCTTCACGCCGTTGTCAAAGTCTTCCAATTCTTTGATCGCAGTATTGGTCAACGAGATAATCTGGCAGGCGTGCTTATATAACAGCCGCCCGGCGTCTGTAAGAGTGACGCTCCTGGCGCCCCGTTCTACCAAAATCACTCCCAATTCCTGTTCCAGCGCTTTCAGCTGGATGCTTAAAGGCGGTTGAGAAATATGGAGTCTTTTGGCCGCCGCCGTGATATTCCCTTCTTCCGCAATCGCGATAAAATAGGAAAGCTGCTTAATATCCATGCAAACATCCTCTCGGTATAAGCTCTACGGCAATGATTGTAATATAAAGCAAATTGTTTGTAAAGGCAGGAAAAGGGGAAGCGCACACTTCCACAATAAAAGCGGCTCTGTATCCAGAGCCGCTTATCCCGAATCCTATCCAAAATATCGATCTAATCTGAAAGATAAGATTTTACCATCGCCTGAAGCAATTCGTCCCTGTCCACATGGCGGATCAGGCTTCTTGCATTATTATGGGTGGTAATATAGGTGGGGTCTTCAGACAAGATATATCCAACAATCTGGTTGACTGGATTATAGCCTTTTTGACGCAGCGCATCGTAGACCGTGGTCAGGATTCTTTTCATCTCAACTTCTTTTTCGTCTTTGACTGAAAAAGTCATTGTTTTATCCATCATGTTCTTTTCCTCCCATAAAAGTAGTTAAGTTTATTATAACTCATTTTCCAAAAAAAACAAGACATTTTCTGTGTACAGTAAAATTTTACGGATTAGAAACAAATCTGGCTCTGTCCTCCCAAAGGCGAAAAATCTCTTTCAATCTATAATGATTATTCATAGCAAAAAAGCACTGCAAATATCTCGTTAGCATAGTATCATTTTTGTGATATAATTATAATAGTAAAAAATTTCCGCTTTCAAAAAACAATTTTCTCTGTAATTTTTATCTGACAAAACCGGCAGCGCATACATCGATTTTGTCAACAAGCTCAATTTGTCATCATAACAAGTCGAGGGCACAATTATGGACGGTACATTTATCGGTACGATCAATTTTTCAGGAATTTATCCTGTTATCGCCTGGGTGATTTTCTTAGGCATCCTTTTGTTTTTGAGATACAAGCAAAAAAAGAAAATGAGCGGGCCGTTTCTCTTTTTTCTGATCCTGTTCTTTGCTTATCTCTGCCGAGTGGTTTATTGGACACAGGGACCCATTTTTATCGGTGATCTCCCGATCAAACAGGGATACGAGCTAAAATATATCTTTCAGCCGATTCCTCTTTTCAATCTTACCTCGCAGGATATCAAAAGTTCGTTCTTAAACATTCTGCTCGCTGTCCCTTACGGATTTCTGCTTCCTTTCCTCAAAAAGAAACCGGTAACCCCTTGGCGGATGTTATGGTACAGCTTTCTCTTTTCTTTCAGTATTGAAGCCGCACAGCTTCTATTAGCTCTTCTTACAGGCTTTACCATTCGGGTCATAGATGTAAACGATCTGATTTTTAATACCCTTGGCGGTGTCATCGGTTATGGGCTGTTTCGTTTGTTTCTTCTGCTGTTTCGCTGGAGTCTTAAAAAATGTTCGATTCCCGAAAATTCATTTCTAACTTACATCAGTCAAAAATAAAATCAGAAAGGACGGGAACTTTCCCATCCTTTCTTTACGCTCCTCCATTTATTGATACGCGATTACCACCGCTGAGGCATAGTGCTCCGTATGGGTGAGGCTGATGGAAAAAGTCCATCCTTCCCGCTGAGCAATCTCCAACGCCTTTCCGGAAAGTTTTAAGAAAGGCGCTCCCAGTTCATCCCGCAAAACAGACACCTCCGCCAGGGAAAAGTTTCGCACCCCTGTTCCCAGCGCCTTGGAAAAAGCCTCTTTTCCGGCAAAGTTTGCGGCAATCCCCTCCAACGGATTTTTCCGGGAAGCAAAAAGCTCCTGCTCTTCTTTTGAGAAAACCCTCGTTAAAAAACGAGGGTTTTCCAATGCCTTTTGAATTCTGGGAAGTTCTACCAAATCAATGCCGGTCCTGATGATCCCCTGCATTATTTAATCACATTCCTCTTCATAAACTGCTTCGCATTCTCCACAATTCTTTCATCCGGATTAAACACCAGCATACAATTGCCGTATTTCGGATGCTCTGTTACAGCATAGTAAAGATTAGGATCCTCCAAGCTGCTGCAGGCAAAGATCGTAGCATCATAGCTTCTTCCGTTATGCTCTTCAGGATGATACAGTCCGAATTCCGAAAAATTACGGGTATTCACCGTAATCAGACGTTTGCGCTTGCGCTGGGCAATGATTTTGTCCACGTCGATCTCACCGTTTGTCAGGATATACTCATACTCTATGTTCAGGCTGGTAATGAGATACCAGGCTCCGTAAAGAGCGCCGACCACAATAAATACGCCGAAAGTAGAAAAGATCCTGCTGATTCTCGGCAATACGAAAAACGCCAGAAAAACAACAATAATTGTTGCCAACACCAGTCCGACAATTTTCAAAAAATCCATGCCGGTCTTCTTTTTGACAACCAACTGTTCGAGAAAAACATCCATTTTTGCTGCTCCTTTTTTCAAATGAAATAAATATGTTTATATTATAATACAAGCCTTTCAATTATTCAACATATTTTGTGAGTTCTGTACTTGTCAATTTGTAAATTATTTGTTATTATATGTGTTGATATCATTTCTGTATGCTCTTTTCCAGAGTGCGGAAAGATGATTTTATTGAAACGCTGTGATCAAGCAAAGTATGCGTTTTCGATCCTTGCTCAGAGAGAAACCGTCGTCGGCTGGAAGCGGTTTTGCCAGTGAAAATGCAGAAATTTCCCTTGGGAGCGGTTTCGCTCAACTCCTTTGGTTTTGGACTTCCACAAAGGACAGTAGGTGAAAACGGAGTGACTTCTGTTAGAAGGTCTAATGAGTGTCCGCGGCCTGGGCTGCGGAAATCAGGGTGGTACCGCGAAAGCAATTAGATGCCTTCGTCCCTTTTTCTAGAGGGACGAAGGCTTTTTTACTTCCGGAGGATTCGAAGGATTCACAGTGATGGAAAGATAGAGGAGGATATATTCTATGAAACAAGCGTTAGAGCAGATTAAAACTGCCGCAGTTGAAGCATTGGAAAAATGCGACAACCTGAAAGCTTTGGAGGAACTGAAGGTAAAATACCTGGGCAAAAAGGGCGAGCTCACCGCCATCTTAAAGCAGATGGGCAAACTCTCCGCCGAGGAACGTCCGGTGATCGGCCAGTTGGCTAACGAAGTACGGTCTACGATCGAAGAAGAAGTCAAGACCCGTACCGCTGCGTTAAAGGAAAAAGAACTGGAAGAACAGCTTGCCGCCGAAAAAATCGACGTGACTATGCCCGGTAAAAAGTTCCAGGTGGGCAAAAAACATCCCCTGACCTTAGTCATGGATGAAATCAAGGAAATTTTCCTCGGAATGGGATTCGACGTTGTAGACGGTCCTGAAGTAGAATTGGACTACTACAATTTCGAAGCGCTGAACATTCCAAAAAATCACCCTGCCAGAGATACCCAGGACACATTCTATATCAATGATAACGTGGTCATGAGAACTCAGACCTCTCCGGTACAGGTCCGCACCATGGAAAAGAGAAAGCCGCCGATCCGCATTATCTCTCCCGGCCGGGTTTACCGTTCTGACGCGCTGGATGCGACCCACTCCCCGGTGTTCCATCAGATTGAAGGTCTTGTGGTAGACAAAGGCATCACCATGTCCGACCTGAAGGGAACGCTGGAAATGTTTGTCAAGAGCCTTTACGGAGAAGATTCCGTCGTCCGGTTCCGTCCCCATCACTTCCCTTTCACAGAACCATCCGCCGAAATGGATGTCATGTGCTTTAACTGTCACGGAGAAGGCTGCCGCATCTGCAAAGGGGAAGGCTGGATCGAAATTCTGGGGGCCGGTATGGTACATCCGAAAGTGCTCCAAAACTGCGGCATCGATCCGGAAGAATACTCCGGATTTGCCTTTGGAATGGGTCTGGAACGTGTCGTGATGAGAAGATTCGCGATTGATGACATTCGTATGTTCTTTGAAAACGATCAGCGGTTTTTAGACCAGTTTTAAGGGAAACGCACTGCTTAGATATCAGATAAACAGAAAGTATACGGAGGTTTTTATAGATGAATTTATCCATGAAATGGCTGTCTGATTACGTCGATATTGACGTAACTCCCAAACAGTTTTCCGATGATTTGACCATGTCCGGTTCTAAAGTAGAAGGATATGAAACAGAAGGAAGCGAAATTTCCAATGTAGTCGTGGGCAAGGTGCTGTCCATTGAGAAACACCCCGACGCAGATAAACTGGTAGTCTGCCAGATCGATGTGGGACAGGACGAACCAATTCAGATCGTCACCGGCGCTACCAATGTAGTAGAAGGCGCTCTGGTTCCGGTCTGCCTGGACAACTCCACGCTGCCCGGCGGGAAAAAGATCAAAAAGGGCAAGCTCAGAGGAGTCGTCAGCAACGGTATGATGTGTTCTTTGGGAGAGCTGGGCCTCACTGTACATGATTTCCCCTATGCCATCGAAGACGGCATTTTCCTTATTGAAGAGGAGTGCACCGTAGGACAGGATATCCAGTCCGCTTTAGGCTTAAACGATACCAGCGTAGAATTTGAGATTACTTCCAACCGTCCCGACTGTCTTTCTGTCATCGGCCTCGCCCGGGAAACCGCCGCTACCTATCACGTTCCCCTTCACGTAAAGGCTCCGGAAGTGAAAGACAAGAATGATGGGGATCGCGCGGAAAACTATCTGAAGGTAGACGTGGAAAACACCGAGCTCTGTCCAAGATACACCGCTAAAATCGTAAAGAACGTCAAGATTGGCCCTTCTCCCAGATGGATGCGGGAACGCCTGAGAGCAAGCGGTGTTCGTCCAATCAATAATTTCGTCGATATTACCAACTACGTGATGCTGGAATACGGCCAGCCGATGCACGCTTTTGATTTAAAATATGTAGAGGGTAACCACATCATCGTCCGGAACGCAAAAGCAGGCGAAACCATGATGACTCTGGATGGAATAGATCGTACCTTCTCCCCTGAAATGCTGGTAATCGCCGATGAAAAGAAACCGGTGGCAGTCGCCGGAGTCATGGGCGGTGAATACAGCGGTATTATGGACGACACCACCACCGTCGTTTTTGAGTCCGCAAACTTCAACGGTCCCAGCGTCCGCCTTACCGCGAAGAAATTGGGGATGAGAACCGACGCTTCCTCCCGCTATGAAAAGGGGATTTCCGCCGACAGCACTATGGAATGCGTTTTAAGAGCCTGCGAACTGGTGGAACTATTAGGCGCCGGCGAAGTAGTAGACGGCGTCATCGATGTGGATCATTCTGACAAAACACCCAAACAGGTGCCCTTCACTCCGGATTGGATCAACCGTTTTCTGGGCATCGAGCTTCCCTCGGAAGAAATGGTCAAGATTTTAACTTCTCTGGGCTTTACTGTTGAAAACGATCTGATTACCGTTCCTTATTACCGGATTGATATTGAACACAAAGCGGATGTCGCCGAAGAGATCGCCCGGATCTATGGCTACAATAAAATTCCGACTACCGCTCCTACCGGGATTTCCAGAGGGGTGGTTACACCGGAACAAAAATTTGAGCGCACTATCAACAACACCATGCTCTCCTTGGGCTGCAATGAGATCATGACCTACTCCTTCATCAGCCCCAAGGCTTATGATAGCATTCTGCTGCCTTCTGACAGCAAACTGAGAAAGTCTGTCACCATTTCCAATCCCCTGGGAGAGGATACCAGCATTATGCGCACGACAACTATTCCCTCTACTTTGGATATTGTCTCCAGAAACTACAATAACAGAAACCCTTATTTCTGGGCTTATGAAATCGGACGGGAATACATTCCGGTAGAAGGCGAGCTTCTGCCTCAGGAAAATCCTCAGCTTACCATCGCCCTTTACGGCAACGACGCCGATTTCTATACCTTAAAAGGAATGGTGGAGACCCTCTTTAACCGCTTGCGGGTAGAGGACGCAGACGTATCTCCCTGTTCAGATTGTCCAACCTTCCATCCCGGCCGCTGTGCTGTACTGTCCAAGGATGGAAAAGAAATCGGCATTTTAGGGGAAATTTCTCCAAAAGTTGCTCAGAACTACGGGATCGGTACAAAGGTCTATCTGGCAAAACTGGATGTAAACACGATGCATGCGCTGGCTTCTGCTGAAAAAGCTTACCGGCCGCTTCCAAAATATCCTGCGGCTACCCGAGATTTAAGCCTGCTCTGTGATGAAGATCTCCCGATCATCAACATCGAAAAAACCATCAAAAAAGCGGTGGGCTCTATTCTCGAAAAAGTTGAGCTGTTTGACGTATACAAAGGCGCTCAGGTGGGTGAACATCAGAAATCAGTCGCTTACTCCATTGTGATGCGTTCCGATAAAGGAACTCTTACCGATGAAGAGGCTGACAACGCAATGAAACGCACCTTAAAACAATTAGAAAAAATCGGCGTCACACTGAGAATGTAATAAAATAATACAGTCGCTGCCACCTATTAAACAGGTGGCAGCGACTGCTTTTTCCAAAGAATATACAGTCCAGTCATGCTAATGGAACTACTAATTTTCAACTTGCTTGGGGACAAAACCGAAAATGCCCGGAAATTGAGGTAAAGCGATGATAACTCTCCAGCACATTCTCTTCAAACTGCCTCTGCCCTGTATTATGAATCAGATAAGGAATCCCCTTTTCGTTTCTCAAATCTGAAACAATGCCAATATGGCTCTCTTCAAACACCACAATATCCCCCGGCTGCCAAGCGGCGATATCTTCCAGATCAGTAGTTAAACTCTGGGCGTTCCGCTCAAAAAACACCTTCAAATTTTTGACCCGCCGAAAATCAATATTAGGATCTGGCTTCCCTATTTCCATCACTCTGGGATATTCCTCCATATGCTCCGCAATATCCTGATCCACCATATCTTTTAGCGAATATCCCGCATCTTCAAATGCTCTCCAGATGACATCCGTACAGACCCCTTCATTTTCGGGAGGATAACCCCCAGAATAGTAGACGCTTTTGTATTTGGGATGGCGTTTTGCTTCCGCTTTCGCTCCTAATAAAATGTCAGTATAGTCATCGATTCCATCCTGATCCTTATCATTGGGGCTGTGGATTGTCTCAATCCCGAAATCCTCTGCTGAATATCCCCTTGCATCAGGCGTTCTTTTCCAAAAAAGCAAAAAACATCCTACCAAAAGAAGAAGCAGCAAAAATATTACCCAGATTTTCAGCTGATATCGCTGGTATCCTCTCATTCCCACTCCTCCTGATCAGACGTTACCGTTTTTAATCTTCCAGTGCAGCATAACTATTCCGAACTGTAACGTATCATATGCTCTAGATACTGACAATAGAACAGAGAGATTGCCCTTTTATGCTTCTTATTTTATAACAGTACATCTAGCCGCGCAAGAGGAAAAGTGCCCTCCAATAAAGACAAGTAAAATTTGTCGCATTGAATTTTCCAAATGATTCACTGTCATTGTAAATTTAAAAATAATAAGAAAGTCCTCGCCGCTGAATCTGCAGCGACGAGGACTCACCATTACATCATTTCTGATTCACGCTCGGCCATTTCCTGTTGCAAAATCACTTCTTTTTCATAAGCTTCCAAAATAGAAGTTTCCAGATATTCCCGTGCTTCAGCGGAGATAGGATGCACCACATCCCGGAAGGTTCCGTTTTCTTCCCGTCTGCTTGGCATCGCCACAAACAAACGGTTTGGTCCTTCGATCACTTTAATATCATGAATTGCAATCATATCATCAATGGTAATGGAAATGACAGCTCTCAGTCTGCCGTCGTTCATAAGTTTTCGGATTCGGATATCTGTAATTGTCATAGTTATGTTCCTCCAATCTGTTTGATTTTATCATACCTGATAAAAATTAAATTTATAGCACCAAAATATTTATATTTTTTTAATTTTCCATAAAAATGGTAAAATTATGGTGAATTTTATCTAATTATTTTTTGTATTTTCTCAACTGAGAAAATACAGTGTTAAATCAATGAATAATGTGATATAATAATAACGACAGCAAGCGTTCGCAAGCCGTCGTTATCAGGGAATTTTCTTGTCAGCCCTACCCCATGGCTGACAGTTTGCCCCTAGGGCAAACGCCGAAAATATCCCAGGTTCAAACGTAAACTTGAAGTAACGTTCTCCGACGGTAAGCGTTCGCAAGCCGTCGTTATCAGGGAATTTTCTTGTCAGCCCTATCCCATGGCTGACAGTTTGCCCCTAGGGCAAACGCCGAAAATATCCCAGGTTCAAACGTAAACTTGAAGTAACGTTCTCCGACGGCAAGCGTTCGCAAAACGCTGCCATTTGTCTTTATATATGATTTAAGCCAAACAGCTATCACTGATAGAATAGAAGTAAAAACGGCTCAAGATTTTACACAATCAGGAGGAAGAACAATGAATCTCAACGACAGTATTCTGAAAGATAAAAAACACATTCATTTTATCGGCATCGGGGGTTCCGGCATGTATCCTCTGGCTCAGATTCTCCATGCGCAGGGATATTATCTCACCGGCTCCGATAACAACCCCACTGATACTTTAGAGAAAGTAAAGGAAATGGGCATCCCTGTCATGATGGGACAACGAGCGGAAAATATCGAGGGGGCAGACCTGATCGTACATACTGCTGCGATTATGTCGGATAATCCTGAGTTGATCGCCGCCAAAAACAGCGGCGTCCCAGTTTTAGAACGAAGCGACCTGTTAGGCATTTTATCTACTCATTTTCACAATGCCGTCTGCATCAGCGGGACTCATGGCAAAACCACAACAACCTCCATGCTGACTCAAATTATGCTGGATGCCGGTACTGATCCCACTGCTGTCATCGGCGGGAAACTCCCTTCCATTGGCGGAAGCGGAAGAATCGGAACCTCAGAACATTTTATCTGTGAATCCTGCGAATTTGTGGATACTTTTTTAAAGCTTTCTCCCGATATTGCCGTCATTTTAAATATTGACCAGGATCATATGGACTATTTTAAAACTATGGAGAATCTGATTCACTCTTTTCATCAATTTGCTTCCTCTGCCAGCAAAAAAATTCTTTTCAACGGAGATGACAGCAATACGCATAAGGCCGTTGACAGTATTCAAAAAGAAAAAATCACTTTCGGCTTCTCCTCCTTCAACGACTACTATCCGGAAAATATTACGCCTCAGATGGGCGTTCACACCGTTTTTGATCTGATGCATCGAGGAAGCTTTCTGACTAAAATCGATGTATACGTTCCTGGCCGCCACAACGTGCTCAATGCCGTTGCTGCCTGCGCCGCTGCTCTGGAATCCGGCGTACAGCCCCAGGATCTGAACAAGGGGATGTCTCAATTCAAAGGCGCCGGGCGCCGTTTTGAGGTGCTTTATCACGAAAACGGTATTACCGTCGCAGATGATTACGCCCATCATCCTGCTGAAATTGAAGTGACTTTAAAAACGGCTAAATCCATGAACTACAATCGAGTTATTGCCGTACATCAGCCCTTCACCTATTCCAGAACCGCTACCCTGTTAAACGATTTCGCAAGGGTTCTGCAAATTGCAGATTTGACCGTTCTTTCCGAAATTATGGGTTCTCGGGAGAAAAACACCTTCCATATTTATGCCAAAGATCTGGCGAAAAAGATTCCCGGCTGCAAATGGTTCCCGGAATTTCCGGAAATTGCAGATTATGTGGCTTCTATCGCTCAGGAAGGAGATCTTATCATTACCTTGGGGTGCGGAGATGTCAATAAATGTGCCCACATGATCATTGACCGCCTAAAATCTAGGTAACTTTTTATCTGCAGCTTTTTCCGAAACCTGCAACTTTAAAATCACTCTCTAAAGGAGAATAGATTGCAAAGGTATCCTTCCTCTTTAGAATGAAAAAAGCAGCATGGAACCGCATTGGTTCTATGCTGCTTTTATTGACTCAACTTTCGCGACGCTTTTATGCTGAAAATAGTTATTGCTGGTATTCTGTATAATCCTTTTTAATATCAATCAACGCACCTGTATGCCCTATCCGCTCCTGTTCCGGAGGAAGTGTCATATAATCTCCATACATATAAGTGAGATAAGCGTCTACATCCTTCGGGCAAGGAAATTCTGTATCCTCAAATTTGAGCATCATGCTTCCTTCAATCAGCTTTTTTGGATAAAACGCCTTTTGAACCGGAATACCCTCTATGTCAAAAACCTCTTGTGTCTCCTGTGCCGGACAGAAGGCATCGATTCGTTTTTCTAGCTTTTTGCGCAGTCCCTTTTCCGTAAACAATCCGCAAAGAATATCTATAAGCAACTTGTTCCTCCCGGAAAGAACTTTTCTCTTTAGCAGCATTCGATAAAGCTTGCTCAAAAAAATCAGCTGTTTTCTTTTCAAAGAGGACTGGGGCGCATTCCGAATTGGAAAAATATCCATACAAATGCCCCAATGCATCTTAATGTGAGAATATTCCTCTATCATAGAAGTGGTGTGATTCATCCTGATTTTTGCAAATCCAGAAAAGGTGTTATAATCAGTATCCGGCGTTTGCAGAAAAAAACGTTTGGTGTCTAAATCCTTTTGACAAATCTCTAAAAATCGCAGATAATCCGGATACAGCATGCTGATATCAATGTCATCATCCCAAGGTATAAATCCCTCATGCCGAACTGCACCAAGAGCAGAACCCCAGGAGAGAAAATAGGGAATATCGTTTTTCTCACAGATTCGTTTGACCTCTTTTAAACATTCCAATGTTGTCATTTGAATTTCACGCATGGTATACTCTGTTTTAGCCATACTTATTTCCTTTCCGTCATTACGCTTGATGACTATATAATCTTCTTTGAAGTAATTTATCTGCCTTTTAAATTTCCAAAACCCAAAATCCTTTCAAAAAATCATTGCGGTACTGCAACTTCTAATGATCGAAAGCAGGCAAGGCCATCATATATGATACATATTGTCTTATTATAACAAACTATATGCTATTTTACAAGGAAAAACAGCCTCAGCTTCTGCTGAGGCTGTTTTTGGATTCTATACCAATCACTCTTTTCTGTTTTTGGTAATTATTTCGTTAACACGTTCTTCTACTCCTTCTAATTCAGAAATATCTTTTGCACCTGTTAACACGTCATTCCAAACGTTATTGATCTCTTTTTCTGCTTCCGACTTCCAAGCAGGATAAAAACCTGTTACCTTGGTCTCTACATTCATCATATACTGCACCGCTTCCGCAGCTTCTGGATGGCCTGCGTCAATTACTGTATTAAAGAAAGTTTCAGAAGGTCCCTGGAATGCGCAGGCTGCTACTGGAGAAACTTCCAGCGCTGTGGTATACATATCCCCTGCCATAAATTTCAACAGCTCCCAAATCTGATCGGTTGCTTTAATGTTTTTCGGAGAAACCCATCCTACTGCGCCGCATTGGGTTGTCGGCTGTACAGAGCCCATCGGATTAGAGACATAACCCCAGTTTAGCTCTTCGTTCGGACTGTTAATCAAGTCAGAAATCAACCACTGGCCATATTGTAACATCGGAATCTGACCCTGTCTGAATATATCCTGAATATTGGTAGTCTCATAGGTCGGGGGCGTTACTGCGCCAGAAGCAATATGCTCTTTAAACATTTCCACCGCTTCATAAAATTTATCGTCCCAAGTAAGTTTTGTCGGATTTAATACTTCATCCGTCATTTTTTCTCCGCCATTTCCTACGCTCACTACGTTGGCCCAGTAGTAATTCATCTGTAAATTATAGATTCCATATTCTCCTTCTCCGCCTTTTAATGCCTCTGCATAGGAGAACATTTCCTCATATGTCCATCCATTTTGCGGTTCATCCAATCCAGCTTCCGCCAATTTATCTTTATTATAGAAAATTCCGGTGACGTTGATCAGACCTGGCAAACCGAGGACGGTGCCGTCTTCCGCAACCCAAGCATCAAAAATTCCAGGATATGCCTCATTGGGTAAATTCTCGTCCTTCGCCAGATAATCTCTCCAGTCATATAACAGATCTTTTTCCATGAAGGAATAGGTGTTATCCTCACCTAACTGAAAAATATCCGGAGCCAAACCGGAAGAAATCATCTGTCCGATCTTAACGCTGTAGTCTCCCAAAGGAGCCGGTACAATTTTTACTGTGATGTCGGGATTATTTTTGCTAAACTCTTCATCAAAAGCCTTCTGCATCGCTTCGTTTAGATTTTCTGTCTCCCAGTCAGTTATTGTCAGTGTTACCTTTCCGTCTTCATTTGGAGTCGCAACTCCTCCTACTGCATCCTCGCTGTCCTTCCCACAGGACGCTATCAACGACGCTGACATTATCAATGCGATCGTCATACAAAATGCTTTTTTCCACGTTTGGTTTTTCATAATTTTTTCATCCTCCTATCAGCCGCAGTAAAATCATCATTTTTACTAAATTTATTTTAAATTTATATGTTTTATTATAAATTTTATAATCTTTCCAGTCAATTGGTAAATTAACAAGAGATAGTAAAAAAAAATTCACATTTTCACAAAAATTTCATTATTATTATGTTTTTTTTATAAAATTTCTAGGCATCTTTACTAGATTAGTTGTTTTTAACTTTTTATATTTTGGCTTTGATAGGATAAAATAAATTTATCATTCAATCTTTTTTGTTTTTCACAAAAGTGAATTTTGTTGATAAAAAGGCCGACGTGTTTTCACGTCGGCCTTTTTCCCAAAATCACGAATCTGCATTATTTGGAGTATCTAATTCTGGATTGTCAGCTGTTAGATTGTACAAAATGTTAGGAGCAACTATTCCTCATTACTATTGGCAATAATCTGATTGACTTTTTCTTCAACTGTTTTTAACTCGGAAATATCTTTTGCGCCTGTTAATACGTCATTCCAAACGTTATTGATCTCTTTTTCCACTTCCGGTTTCCAACTCGGATAAATACCGCTGATTTTTGTTTCCACATTCATCATGTAATCAACTGCTTCTGCTGCATCCGCATGCCCCGCTTCAATTACTGTATTGAAGAAGGATTCAGACGGCGTTTTAGAAGCACAGGCCGCAACCGGAGATACCTTGAGCGCAGAAGTATACATATCGGTAGCCATAAATTTCATCAGTTCCCAAATTTCGTCAGGTGCTTGAATCTGTTTCGGGGACATCCATCCGATAGATCCGCCGCCCTCGGTTGTTATCTTTTCCGATCCCATTGGATTGGAAACATAGCCCCAGTTGAGATCTTCATTTGGATTGTTGATCAGATCGGAAATCAGCCACTGACCATACTGCAGCATCGGAATCTGGCCCTGTCTGAATATATCCTGAATATTGGTGGTCTCATAAGTTGGTGGTGTTACCGCCCCAGAAGCAATATGCTCTTTAAACATTTCCACCGCTTCATAGAATTTATCGTCCCAAGTAAATTTTGTTGGGCTGAGTACATCGTCTTTATATACCTGCCCACCGTTACCTACGGACAAAACATTGGCCCAAACATAGTTCATAGAAAGGCCATAGATACCATATTCACCGTCCCCACCCTTTAACTGTTCTGCATAAGAGAACATTTCCTCGTAGGTCCAGCCGTTTTGTGGTTCATCTAATCCAGCCGCCGCCAGTATATCCTTATTGTAGAAAATTCCCAATACATTCAGTAATGCCGGCAAGCCGGTTACAGTTCCATCCTCCATGATCCAAGTATCCATAATGCCGGGATACATATCGTCTACAATCGCCTTATCCTTTTCAAAATAATCTCTCCAGTCATAAAGCAATCCTCTCTGGGTAAAGGAATATCCATCAGTATCCCCAAACTGGAAAATATCGGGAGCTGTGCCAGAAGAAATCATCTGACCAAGCTTTACCGCATAGTCTCCAAGAGGTGCAGGCTGAATTTTTACCTTGATATTGGGATGATCTTTGCTGAATTCTTCATCAAAAGCTTTCTGCATGGCTTGGTTTAAGTTTTCCGTCTCCCAGTCAGTGATCGTCAGCGTGACGTTACCATCTTCGTCAGGCTGAGCAACACCTAAGTCCCCCTTGTCTCCGCTGTTTCCGCAAGAAGCCAGTAAAGAGGCCGACATCATCACGGCGATTGAGGCACAGAGCGCTTTTTTCCATAGTTGTTTCTTCATAATTGCTCCTCCTTAAAATCCAATTTACCTTTTGAACAATATAAGGTTTCTTTTTATAGATGTAATTATAATTTTTTCACACATTAACGTCAATGTAAAATTTAAACAATTAGCATTAACGTTAATTGTATTACTTCTCCAAAATGATATATCCATTATATTCAATTTATATAACAAATAAAATAAAATTTCATCTTAAAATCCCCCGATAATAGATAAATACTTTAAATATAGTAATTGTATCGAGGAGAGACTTTATAAATCAAATAACATCTCTTTGTTCCAGGAATATTATTTCATTCCTATTTTTTCACAAGATACGATATACGATCAGTATATTCCTTTTTGCCTACAACAAATTTTATTAGTTGACTAATCTTTATTTTGGTCAAATCAATAATAAATGTTAATTTTTTAAGAAGTTTATTGATTTTATCACCATCCTTCCGCTATTATTATAGATAGCCGACTAATGTTTTTTCTGTCCAAGGAAAGGGGGGGTAGCATGCAGGAAACAAAATTACATTCTTCTGATTGTTTGAAAGACATTTCCGGTATTCAAGAGCTTCTGGCAGAATTGATCCACTGTTATTTTCTCAAAACCTACAATAATATTGCAGAAATGGAGCTTCATCCAGGACAGGTGGGACTAATTCATCATCTAATGCAGAAGGATGGTCTCAGCCAAAGAGAGCTGGCTGCCAAGCTTTACATCAAGCCACCTACCGCGGCAGTTTCTATTAAACGGCTGGAAAAAAACGGTATATTAGAGCGAAAAGCCGATAAAAATGATCAGCGTATTTCCAGAATTTATCTGACACAAAAGGGAAAAACAATCGGTAAAACGCTGTCTGCGATGATTCAAAAAAACGAACAGGAATTATTTATCGGCTTCTCTGAATCAGAGGTACTTCTCATGCGGCGTTTTTTGACTCAAATGATTGAAAATATCAAAAATACAACCCCAAAATATCAGAAATATCATTCTTTCCACGAAATTCAGGAAGAAAAACAACATTGTCCGCATCACACAAAATAAGCGATTGGAGTGAAGCAAACACATGCTGAAATTAGCAAAATACTTAAAGAGTTCAATCGGCTGGATTTTGCTGATGGTTTGTCTCCTGTTTTTGCAGGCGTACTGCGACCTCGCCCTGCCCGGATATACCTCCGACATCGTCAATGTGGGGATCCAGCAGGGTGGAATCGAAGATGCAGTTCCCCAGACGATTCGTACCGAAGAGTATCAAAATCTTTTCCTCTTTTTGGACGAGGAAGACGCTGACTTTGTGAATTCATATTATTCAGAAGAAGACGGCATGATGACCCTTAAAAAAATCGACAGTGATACCAGAGAAAAACTCAATCAAATTTTGGGGCGTCCAGAGCTCGCACTGACGACGCTTCGTTCTGACAGTGATGAGACCAAGGCGATAAAAGCCCAAATGAATCTGCCTGAAGACGCAGATTTAATCTCCGGACTCTCTCAGCTGCCCCAAGAGCAGCTGAATGGAATGCTGAGCGAAATGAATAAGCAGTTTGACCAAATGCCGGATTCTATCATCACCCAGGCATCTGTGGCCTTCGTAAAGGCTGAATACCAAGCCCAGGGAAAAGATTTAGACCAAATTCAAACTCGTTATCTTTTACTCTCCGGCGGTAAAATGCTCTTAATGGCGTTATTGGTAATGGCTGCGGCAGTAAGCGTCACCTTTATCTCCTGCCGGGTAGGCGCTGCGTTCAGCCGGGATCTGAGAGGAAAGGTATATGGAAAGGTGCTCTCCTTCTCCAACGCTGAATTTGAGAAATTCTCCACGGCTTCCCTGATCACCAGAAGCACCAACGACATTCAGCAGATCCAGATGATGACCATGATGATTTTCCGGATTGTGCTGTACGCGCCGATTCTGGGAATCGGCGGGTTTTTGAAAGTGCTTAACACCAACACTTCCATGGCTTGGATCATCGGCGTCGCCGTGGCGTTAATCATGGCGGTGGTAGTAGTTTTGATGGTAGTCGCCATGCCGAAATTCAAATCACTTCAGGTTCTTATTGACAAACTGAATCTGGTCACCAGAGAGATTTTGACCGGTATTCCTGTCATCCGGGCATTCAGTACCCAAAAGCATGAAGAAGAACGCTTTGAAGAAGCCAACCACAACCTGATGAAAACCAACCTGTTTGTCAACCGCTGCATGACCTTTATGATGCCGGTAATGATGCTGATTATGAACGGCATCTCCATCTTAATCGTCTATAAAGGCGCTTATGGCATTGATTCCGGCCAGATGCAGGTAGGCGACCTGATGGCCTTCATCCAGTACACCATGCAGATCATCATGTCCTTCTTAATGATTTGTATGATGTCCGTTATGCTGCCGAGAGCCAGCGTTTCCGGCGTGCGGGTCAATGAAGTATTGGAGACCGAAGTTTCCATTCGCGATCCGAAAGAACCAAAACAGGCAATTCCCGGTGAATCTGGTACAGTCATATTCAAGGACGTCTCCTTCCGTTATCCGGATGCGGAAGAAAATGTGTTAAGTCACATCTCCTTTACTGCCAAACGGGGTGAGACCACCGCGATTATCGGAAGCACCGGAAGCGGTAAATCCACATTGGTGAATTTGATTCCCAGATTTTTTGATGTCACCGAAGGCGAGGTCCTCTTGGACGGAATCAATATCAAAGATATGACTCAGCATGAGCTTCACGAAAAAATCGGCTACGTTCCTCAAAAAGGCGTCCTTTTTTCCGGTACTATCCGCACGAACATTGCTTACGGCAACGAGGAAATGCCTCAGAATGAGGTGGAAAAGGCGGCTCGAATCGCTCAAGCCTACGACTTTATCACTAAGAAAGAAGATGGCTTTGATTCTCCCATTTCCCAGGGCGGAACCAATGTTTCTGGGGGACAGAAACAGCGTCTTTCCATTGCCAGAGCCGTTGCGAAAAAGCCAGAGGTCTATATCTTCGACGACAGTTTTTCCGCTTTGGATTACAAGACGGATGTTACGCTCCGCCGCGCCTTAAAACAGGAAACAAAAGACGCGACTACAATCATTGTCGCCCAACGTATCAGTACCATTCTGCATGCGGAACAGATCATTGTCCTAGATGAAGGCAAGGTCGCGGGAATCGGCAACCACCAGCAACTGCTGAAATCCTGCGAAATCTATCATCAAATCGCGTCCAGCCAGTTGTCAAAGGAGGAATTAGGCGATGAGTAAACCAAGAGGACATGGAGGCCCAATGGGCGGCATGGGAAGTACAGAAAAGGCCAAAGATTTTAAGGGCACCATGAAAAAACTGATCCGCTATATTGGACGGTATAAGTTCCGGATCCTGATTATGCTGGTATTTGCCATTCTTGGTACGGCTTTTAATATTATCGGTCCTAGTATTTTAGGCGACGCCACCACCGAAATTTTTGACGGCCTGGTACAAAAAGTAAGCGGTACCGGAGGCATTGACTTTGAGAAGGTCACCCAGATTTTGCTGACACTGCTGGGATTATATCTGCTTAGTTCCGCCTTTTCTTTCATCCAGGGATTTATTATGACCGGTATTTCCAACGACGTATCCTATTCCCTGCGAAAAGAGATCTCGATTAAAATCAACAAAATGCCGATGAAATATTTTGAAAGCCGTCCGGTCGGGGAGATTCTTTCCCGGGTAACCAACGATGTCGATACCCTGGGAATGAGCCTCAATCAAAGTATCACGCAGCTCATTACCTCTATTACCATGATTATCGGTGTATTTATTATGATGATCCGGATCAATATCTGGATGACCGTCTGCGCCCTTTTGATCCTGCCGGTTTCTATGGTTATCATTGGGTTTGTGATGAAACATTCCCAGAAATACTTCCAGCAGCAGCAAAAGTTTTTGGGGGAAGTAAATGGACAGGTGGAGGAAATCTATTCCGGACACAATATTGTCAGAGCTTTTAATCAGGAACAGACCGTCTTCCATGAATTCCAAAAGGTCAACGACAAGCTGTATCGCTCCGCCTGGAAATCCCAGTTCTTTTCCGGCATCATGATGCCAATGATGGCTTTTGTGGGAAACATCGGGTATGTCATGGTTGCAATTCTGGGCGGTTTTCTCGCGATTAGGGGCAGCATTCAGGTAGGACAGATCCAGTCCTTCTTTCAATATATCCGAAATTTTACCCAGCCGATTCAACAGATTGCCCAGGTGACCAATATGCTTCAGTCTACGGCGGCGGCTTCTGAGCGGGTGTTTGAGTTCCTTGACGAAGAAGAGGAAGAACAGACCGTTCCCAATCCGGTCAGCACCCAAGGACTGCGGGGAAATGTTACTTTTGAACATGTTCATTTCGGATATCATCCAGAACAGATCATCATCAATGACTTTTCCGCTCAGGTAAAAGAGGGGCAGAAAATCGCTATCGTAGGCCCGACAGGCGCAGGAAAAACTACAATGATCAAGCTTTTGATGCGGTTTTACGATGTCAATTCCGGCGCTATTTTGGTAGACGGGCATAATCTCAAAGACTTTAACCGAAACGACCTTCGGGAAATGTTCGGCATGGTGCTGCAGGACACCTGGCTTTACAACGGCTCTATCAAGGATAATATCCGTTATGGACGTCTGGACGCCACCGATGAAGAGATTATCAACGCGGCAAAATCCGCCCATGCCCATCATTTTATCATGACCCAGCCCCAAGGCTATGACACCGTTCTCAATGAGGAAAGCACCAATATCTCTCAGGGGCAAAAACAGCTTCTGACCATCGCCAGGGCAATTCTGGCCGACCCGAAAATCCTGATCCTAGATGAAGCGACAAGCTCGGTAGATACCCGTACAGAGGTACAGATCCAGAAAGCGATGGATAATCTGATGAAGGGCAGAACCAGTTTTGTCATCGCTCACCGTCTTTCTACCATTCGGGACGCAGATTTGATCCTGGTAATGAAAGACGGAGATATTATCGAACAGGGTACTCATGAAGAGCTCCTGGCTCAGAAGGGCTTTTATGAACAGCTTTACAATTCTCAGTTTGAAAAGACCACTGACATTGCCTCTTAATCGGCTGGAACTTTCCCTGGATTTCGGCTGAAAGAAAATGCAGATTCTCTAAAATAAATAAAAAGGAACCGGGATGGGGTATGAACAGGTCCAGGTTGTGCGGACAGCACCAAAAAAGGCCCCTGGTAGGAAAATTGAGTTTTAGGAGGAGTGGCGCAGCGTAAGCGGCGCCACTCCAGTTTTGTACTGGATGCGCTCGTGGTTGTA
>CALWNT010000021.1 GCA_944382885.1 uncultured Clostridia bacterium
ATTCTTTCCGAGAAAGAATAAAGCACCTGGGAGCACCGGCTCCCAGACCCCGGCCAATCTTTGTTCGCCCAAAGATTGGATAAAGGGCGCCGCTCAGTCGCCGCGGGGGCTCTCTGTGGGTCTCTAAAGTGTTCTCCTAACCACGCTAAGAAGGAAAAATTCAGTTTATTGCTCGTGCTGGAGGGTGTTTTGGCAGTAATTAATATTTTCCGTTGTACTATGTTAGGAGTCAACTTTTAAGATTTACACCAAGCCCTTCCGGCGTTTGAGGAATGCCCTTTTGGTTTCTTTTGGGCAAGCAAAAGAAACTCGGGGGGGTGGGGGCCGACTGCCCCCATAAGCCGGGTGCAGAACCAGCTTGGTTCTGGAACGCTAAATTTCTATTTATTTCTTATGTAAAACAATCCCGTTCTGCTTTCTCTT
Source organism: uncultured Clostridia bacterium (assembly GCA_944382885.1). Lineage (GTDB taxonomy): Bacteria > Bacillota > Clostridia > Oscillospirales > Ruminococcaceae > Massiliimalia. Next base: position 424 of record CALWNT010000021.1, read on the forward strand.
AACAAACCCGCCGTTATTTCCCAGGCAATGGGAAATGATTATTTTTCTCGTCCCTTTCGGTTAAAAGCTGACGGGGAAGTACATAATAATACCGACAAAGCTTATAAAAGCTCTCCAAATCAACTATTTCAAAAAGTCCCTGCTCTATCGCATTCAGCATGGTGAGAGAAATCTGTGTTTCATTGGAAAGCTCTTCCAATGATTTTTGAGATTTTTGACGCAGATCGTAAAAAGATCGACAGGCACACCGTAAGAGTTCTTCATCCTTTTGGGTCCACTCCATTTGTTTCACACGTTTCTCCCCTTTTTCTGTATTCCTTTTCATTTTAGCGATAAATTCGCTAAAAATCAATAGCGAATTTATCGGTGAGATATAATTTTGATGAGGTGATCGGCTTGTACCAGCGTATCCGCAATTTAAGGGAAGATAAGGACTTAACACAGCGGGAAATGGGGTTGATTCTCTCGTGCAGCCAGCGTATCTACAGTAACTACGAACGGGGAGACGTGGATATTCCTACTGATATCCTCATTAAATTGGCAGATTTTTACGATGTCAGTGTGGACTATCTGTTAAACCGAACTGATAAAAAAGAAACAAATAGATAAGGGAAATGGAACACTACAGAAGCTTCCATTTCCCTTTTTTCATAAAAACTGCCGGCACACTTGAGCATGACGGCAGCAACAGCATTCTCATTTAAACATATTATTTTTCACCAGAATAATTGCGGCGATAATGGTAATCACAGCGGAGATGGCCAGTGGGAACCATACATACTGGTCAAACCACAATCCCTGCACATTCATACCGTAAAAACTGAAAATCATAGTGGGAATTGCCATTAAAATCGTGATGGAAGTAAGCACTTTCATCACGATATTGAGATTATTAGAAATAATGGAAGCAAACGCATCCATTGTTCCAGAAAGGATATTGGAATGAATATTAGACATTTCAATCGCCTGTTTAACTTCAATCAGTACGTCTTCCAATAAGTCCTGATCCTCTTCATAAAGCTTAATAATTCTTCCTCTGAGGATTTTTTCCAAAGTCAACTCGTTTGCCTTCAGAGAAGTGGAAAAATAAACCAAGGATTTTTCCAATCCCAAAAGCTGAATCAGTTCTTTGTTTTTCATAGACTTATGAAGCTGTGTTTCCACCTGGGAAGAGATTCGGTCAATCTGTTTCAGATAAAGCAAATATTGAGCGGCCCCCCGGAGCAGCAGTGTCAATACAAAACGGGTTTTCATTTGGGTGTGGATTCCCCTGACAGTACCGTTTGCTAAATCGTCAATTACATGATTCTCCTTTAAGCAGATCGTAATTACATTTGATTCTGTAATAATAATACCTACCGGCATGGTAGTATAGATAATCGCGTCATCCTCTTCTGTTTTAAACGGAATGTCCACAATTACCAAAGTCTGATTATTATCCTCTTTCTCAATACGGGAAGATTCCTCTTCGTCAGTAGCAGCACGGACAAAGCCAGAATCTAACTGCAGATCGTCAATCAGATAGGAAAGTTCCTCTGAAGTAGGCGCAACGACGCTGATCCAGCATCCTTTCGCATAATTTGCGATTTTTACAACTTTGTTGTCTTCAGTTTTGTAAAAACAGATCATAAAAAATACCTCCAAAACACAAGAAAATAAGTGTTTTAGAGGTATGGTTTCAATCATAACCGAAAAAGCCATTCCGCAAAAACACTTATTCCAATTTTAAGCTACACTGGTAAGGGTCAGGTTTCATGGTTTTTCCTCCAATATAAATCAATTCCAGCTAAGTAAATAAAATTTATTTGAATTATAGTATAGCATAACTTTTGCTTTTTGAAAACCAATTTTATTTTTCTTTCTGTAAATTTTCTGTTTTGCGCAGAAATTAGGTTGGTTTTTCCACTGGATTTATGCTATAATGAGTAACGTATTATAGGGATGTCTGTAAGAATTGACTGCGATCATCTCTTGTGGTTTCCCTTGTATGAACACATTGCAATTTCCCGTTATCAGCAGGGCAGAATATGATTATCCTGCTCTGTTTTTCCAAAAATAAAACTATACTTCATGAAACGGAGGAAAATCATGCAAATTGAGGAATTGTTGGAAGATTCGGTAAAAACAAAAAAACTGAGCAGACGGCTGATTTTCTTTATTACCTTTACAGTACTATTGATTTATGTCGTATTCCATATGAGCGGGTTAATCAGCATTTTTCACCGTATTACCAATGTGCTTAGCCCTTTTCTCACCGGCATTGTCCTGGCCTTTATTTTAAATCTATTGGTCAAACTGTTTGAAACAAAAGTGTTTTCCGGGTTGAATCGCAAGGGGCGTCCTCTTTGGCTCAAATGCCGGCGGGCTGTATCTATTTTGATCTCTTTGGTTTTGGTTTTAGCTTTCTTAGCGTTTGTTTTATTTTTAATTATTCCAGAAATAGCAAACTCCTTAAGATCCTTGGTCAGCAGTGCTCCTACCTATATCAGGGCGGCTCAGGAATGGATTATGGATACCGTTACGACATGGGATCTTTCTAAAGAACAGATCAACTCGATCCAATCCTATTTAAATGGAATTGACTGGATGAGTATTTTAGGAAAGTTTTCTGACTTTACTTCAAATTTTGTGGGTTCTGTACTGAATATTACGGTAAATGTAACCTCCGGCATTATCAATTTTGTCATGAGTATCATTTTTGCTATTTATCTGTTGGCCGGAAAAGAAAAAATTCTGCACAACATCAAACGGGTTCTGTTTGCGTTTCTCCCTTCCCGACATGCGGAACGGTGTATTCAGGTAGGCGCTCTTTCCAACCGTATTTTTGCAGGATTTGTTTCAGGGCAGTGTACGGAAGCGCTGATTATCGGGTGTTTATGTTATCTTGGCATGACTATTTTAAAAATGCCCTACGCATTGTTAATCAGTACCGTAATCGCAGTTACAAGTGTAATTCCTATTTTTGGGGCTTATATTGGCGCAATTTTTGGGGCTTTGATTTTACTTTTTATCCGGCCGATTACTTGTTTATGGTTTTTGATTTTTATCATT
>CALWNT010000022.1 GCA_944382885.1 uncultured Clostridia bacterium
GACTTGTCCCTGGAAACGACCTCCACACAGTTTTGCTTCAGGTTTCTGGGACTTACCACCACCCGCAGGGGAACCCCTAATAGGTCGGCATCGGAGAACATGATCCCGGCGCTTACCGCTCTGTCGTCGTAGAGCACCTCAATCCCTTTTTTCAAAAGCTCGTCATAAAGCCGGTCAGCGCATTCCTTCACCCCGGGCTGATCCGGCCGCACCGCGCACAGGTGTACCTGCCACGGAGCCACCGACATCGGCCAGATGGGGCCGTACTCGTCGTGATGCGCTTCACAGATGGCGGCGGCCAGCCGTCCTACCCCGATGCCGTAGCATCCCATCACCGGATATTGAGCGTTTCCTTCCTGATCCAGATAGGTCATTTCCATCGAGCGGGTGTATTTGTCCCCCAGCTGGAAAATGTTCCCCACCTCAATTCCCCGGGAAATAGTGATGCCCGACCGGCGGCAGTGAGGGCAGATCCCCCCGTCGGAGATTTTCGCGAAGTCGTGGTATTCCACTTCGCCCAGATCCCGCTTCATATCAAGGCCGGTATAGTGGTACTCCTCCCGGTTGGCGCCGCAGGAAAGACCGTTCGCGCCCTCTAAGGAGCGGTCGAACAGGACGGTGAAATTCTCCGAAAGATCATAGGGGCCGATATAGCCCGCGTGGAGGCCGCAGCCTTCTTCAATCACAGCGGGGCGGATTTCGCACCCCAGAAAGTTTCTCAGCTTGGTCTCATTGACCTCCTTGTCTCCCCGCAGGAACAGCACCACATAGCTGTCGTCCGAGTTTTTCTGATAGACCACGGCCTTGCAGGACTTCTCTTTGCTGCTTTGGAGGAACTGGCAGATGTCCTCAATGGTATGGACATTGGGGGTATGAACAAGGGTAAGGGGCTGCGGGGTTTCTTCCGTCGTATTTTCGGTGATGTTTTCCGCCGCTTCCAGATTGGCCCGATAGCCGCAGGAGGGGCAGATAGCAATGGAGTCCTCCCCGATAGGGGTGAGGAGCATGAATTCGTGGGAGAGGTTTCCTCCCATCATCCCGGAATCAGATGCCACCGAGATCACTTCCGGCAGGCCCACCCGGCGGAAAATACGTTCATAAGCTTCCAGACAGCGGGTATAATAGGCTTCCAGATCTTCCTGGCTGGTGTGGAAAGAGTAGGCGTCCTTCATGGTGAATTCCCGCACCCGAATCAGCCCCGCCCGGGGACGGGCTTCGTCCCGGAATTTGGTCTGAATCTGGTAGATCATAAAGGGATATTTCAGATAACTCTGCCCATATTCCCGCACCAGATGGACGGCGGCCTCCTCATGGGTCATGCCCAGCAGGAGGGGAGACTGATTCCGGTCGGTGAAGCGCAGGAGCTCTTTGCCGACGCTTTCGTACCGGCCGGATTCCTGCCATAAAGAGGCGGGCAGCACCATCGGGAACTGCACCTCCTGTCCGTCGATACCGTCCATTTCTTCCCGGAGAATGGCCTCGATTTTCCGGGTGATCCGCTTCAGCGGAGGATAGGAGGAGAAGATGCCGTTTGCCACATACTTCATATAGCCGCCCCGGATCAGGAAAGCGTGGCTTTCCGCCGCGCAGTCCGCCGGCCGTTCCTTAAAGCGGTCTCCTACCAGTTGATTTAGTTTCATGATGATTCCCTCCAGTTTTTCTGTTGAACTCTGTTCTGCTCTTCCAGCAGGAAAAGCAAATCTGTATTTGGATGAAACAGGGATGAAGCACCCTGATAAAAAGCGGCGTTCGAAGATTCGGCTGTTTTTGACCGCAAACAACAAAAAACGCCCTAAGCAAGGTTTTGCTTAGGGCGAACTGTTTTAGTCCGCGGTACCACCTAAATTCGGAACTGCTTCCGCACTCAACGGCGCCGGCAGAAGCCGAGGCCTTTTCCCTGTGACGGGGGACAACCGGTAAAGCTTACTGAAAATCCCGCCTTCTCCGGGATTCGTTCGGCCTACAGCTCAAAGAGGGGTTCGGCGTTTGTCCTGAAAGGCTCACACCGGCCGCCTTCTCTCTGTCCAGGGGGGAAAACGCTTACTGTTTCTTATCGTCGCTTTTGATGATTTTGTTTTTGTAGAATCGGGAAATTTGCCGTAGCTTTAGATTACCGCCAAGCCGGAACGTTTTGCGGTTTGACGAAAGTCAAATAGAGGTTCCTAATAACGACAGCTTACGAAGTTTGCTGTCGTTATTGTAGCATAAGAACCCCCAAGAATCAATCAGTTTTTTTAAATATCTTGTCTCGCTCGCAGTTTGGGACACCAGTTAACCGCCCCATCAGAAAGAGATCAGCCGAGGGTTCATTTCCAGGCTTCCTCCAGCGCCCAGTTCTGCATGGGGGAAAAGAGATTTCCTTTCAATTCCTGATAATCTACCCAGAGAAAGATGTGGTCCGGTTCCAGAGGCTTTTGCACCTGTGTCACAAGGCTCCCCAGATAGTAGCTCTGGATGGGGTGAAACAGCCCCAGCCTGGGGTGCAGGGTATAGGTTTCTCCGCTGCAAAGAAACTCCCCCACCGTTACCGTATAGCCGATTTCTTCCAGGCATTCCCGACGGATGCAATCGGGCTCCGTTTCTCCCTCGTCCATTCCGCCGCCGAGGAAAAAGAAGCCCTTGGGTGTTTTTACCACCGCGACTTTGGTTTCCTCAATGGGGATTAGATAAGCCCCTTTTCTGTCACAGTAGGGGCCGGCTTGCCTTTCGCCGAAGATTTTATGCATGAAAATTCCTCCTTTTCTGTTAGTCAGTTGGAGGAAAACCGCAGGGCCTTCCTGCCAGAAGATTGAATGTCTCGTGATGGTCGAAATCTTTGGCTTCGGGTAGTATAACAATTATTATAGCATAAAAACAGGACATAATGTTTCACAGAAAGGAAACAGTGCATATTTTTTCAAAAAAATTTTGCTATAGAGAGTTTTAGGAGCTTTTTACAGAACGGTTTTATTCTTCTCATTCGCCTGTCGGGGTGAAACACCTCGCAAACCCACAAACCGAGTACACAACAAGCCTTATATGATACGAAAGAATGGGAAAGAACATTCTGTCCAAATAAATTGGAGAAAGTCGTTTTTGGGATTTCTCTGAGAAAATCCGAACAGAATAAGAACGATTGGAAATTGAATCCCCAATCAGATTGTGCTATACTAAATAAGATATTTTCTTACGAAAGTACATCTATAATGGAAAAACGGGGGAGCATCTCCTCCAGGAGGAAATAGAACATGTCTGATCGTAACCAAGGCGGCGTGATTTCTGCCGCAATCTGCGACGACAATCCCACCGATGCGGAGTACGTCTCCCAATTGGTGGAGCGATGGGCGCGGGAAATTGGAATTTCACTGAAAATAGAACGGTTTTCCTCGGCGGAAGGATTTTTGTTTCAGTACGCCGAAAAAAAGGATTATGACCTCCTCTTGCTGGACATCGAAATGGGGAAGATGGACGGCGTGACGTTAGCCAAACGAATCCGAGAGGAAAACGAGGGACTCCAGATCATCTTTATCACCGGTTATTCCGACTATATCGCCGAAGGGTATGAGGTTTCCGCTCTTCACTATCTGGTGAAACCGGTACAGGAAGAAAAGCTGAAAGCTACCTTAAACCGGGCGGTGGAGAAGCTCCGTCACAGGGAAAAAACGGTGCTGCTGGAGCTGTCGGGGGAGACGGTGCGGCTCCCGCTGCACGAGATACGCTATCTGGAGGTTTCCCACAATTATGTCACCATCCATGCCAAAGAGGATTATACGGTGAAAAAGACGCTGGGAGAGTTTGAAAAAGAATTGGGCAATGAGTTTTTCCGCGCCGGGAGATCTTACCTCATCCGCTTATCCTGTATCAATAGAGTGACCAAAAAAGAGGTATTCCTCACAGACGGCACGATGCTCCCTCTGCCCAGGGGCATGTACGAGGCCTTAAACCGGGCCATTATTTCGCAGTTATAAGGAGGCGGTGACGGCGATGTTTTCGAAACAGATGGAAAAGCAGATCGCTTCCTATCAGCGGGAGCTGATCGAGACCCACTATGCGGAAGTGGAGAATATGTACCGTCAGATGAGAGGCTGGCGGCACGACTATAAAAACCATATCCAGACCATGAAGGCCTATGCCGCCGCCGGGAATCTCCATGCGATTCAGGACTATCTGGACGAACTGGATCAGGATCTTTCCACAGTGGATACGGTGGTGAAAACCGGGAACCCCATGGCTGACGCGATTTTAAACAGCAAAATTTCCCTGGCGCAGTCCAAGGGGATCAAGGTGGTGGCGGACGCTCATATTCCGGTAAAATTAAGTCTGTCAGAACTGGATCTCTGCGTCATTTTAGGGAATTTATTTGACAACGCCATCGAGGCGAGCCAGTCCCTGCCGGAAAAGGAGCGTCTCATTCGGGTTTATATGGATATGAAGAACACCCAGCTTTATATTTCCTTTACCAATTTCACCGCATCTAAAAAGATGAAAAAATACGGCGGCCGGTTCCTTTCTTCCAAGAAAGGGGAAGGGCACGGCTTCGGCCTTTTACGGATCGACAGCATTGTGGAGAAAATGGGCGGTTATCTCAGCCGGAACAGCGAGGACGGCGCCTTTACCACTGAGATCCTTCTCCCCCAATGATGCGGTTTCACAGTAATGTGGTTTCACAGCGATTTGGTTCTGCCGGTGCGGTTCGTCACCCAGTCTGCGCAATTCGTCCCCGAAATGCGCAGGCTTCTTTTTTTAGTGGTACTATAATCACAACAGAAAGCTTACGCAATCTGTTGTGATCAGGAAGTTTTGTTTGTTGCTCCGTCGCAGGAGCAACATTTTGGCAGAGCCAAAACCACAAAACATTCCGGTTTAGCGGTAATCTATGACTACAGCAAACTTTGTAAGCTGTTGTGTACAATTTCAAAGGAATGACAAGTCTTCCTTTGAAATCAGGAAGTTTTGTTTGTTGCTCCGCCATAGGAGCAACATTTTGGCAGAGCCAAAACCACAAAACATTCCGGTTTAGCGGTAATCTATGGCTACAGCAAACCGCAAAACATCCCGAAGAGGCACGCCTAAAAGGCTAGCCGGCTTTTGCCCTTTGGGAACAATGAAATATGGCAAGAGGTGGGAAAGATGGAAACAACCAATGTAAAACAAAAGAAAAAAGAGAGGCCGCGGTATAATATGTGGCAAAACTCCGGGTGGATGATCAAAAACGCCTGGGAGGAAAGAAAAAGCGTGCTCTTTTTATCCCTTGCGGTAGCGGCGGGAGCAGTCGCCATGAGTTTAACCGAGCTGTTTATTGCGCCGATGGTATTAAGAAAGGTGGAAACGGCCGCTCCTTTGTCTCAGCTTTTGGGTACCATTTTGGGATTTGCGCTTCTGCTGATGCTGATATCCGCATTAAACGCTTATCTGGATCAGAATACCATGTTTGGCCGTATGGAGGGCAGACTTTCTATTTTAAAAAAGGTTCATTATAAATTTGACACGACCTCTTTTCCCAATACGGAAGATCCGGATGCCTTGAGGAAATTAGAGAAAGCCCAGATGGCGATGGGCAACAATGAATGTGCTACCGAAGCGATTTGGACCACACTGACAGATCTTTTGAAAAACGGTGCGGGGTTCCTCATCTATCTGTGTCTGTTGTCTTCTCTAGACCCTGTTTTGCTGGTTGTGGTACTGGTCACCACAGTGGTGGGGTACTTCAGCAGCAAACGCATCCATGAATGGGGCTATCGCCATCGGGAAGAGGAAGCGGCCTATTTAAAAAAGATGAATTATATCTGTCAAAAAGCCTCGGAGCGAAAGCTCGGGAAAGACGTCCGCATGTTCGGCATGCGCCCCTGGCTGGAGGACGTATACCGCAGCGCCTTAACCCTTTATTATGACTTTATTGCCCGCCGGGAAAGGGTTTATCTCATCTCCGATGTGATTGACGTGGTGCTGTCCTTTTTGAGAAATGGGATTTCCTATTTCTATCTGATTACCCTCACGTTAAAGAGCGGTTTGCCGGCTTCTCAGTTTTTGCTTTACTTTAACGCGGTCAATGGATTTACCACCTGGATGACCGGGATTTTGACCGGATTATCCACCCTCCACACCCAGAGCTTGGACCTTTCGGTAATACGGGAATTTTTAGAGCTGCCGGAGCCTTTCTTATTTGAGGATGGAAAACCGATTCAGGCAGAACCGGGCGCAAGCTATGAAATCAAACTCAATCACGTAAGTTTTCGCTATCCGGGAGCGGAAACAGATACCATTCATCAGATGAATCTCACCATCCATGCCGGAGAAAATCTTGCGGTAGTTGGTTTAAACGGAGCGGGAAAAACCACGCTGGTAAAACTGATCTGCGGCTTTTACGACCCCACAGAGGGGGAAGTGCTGTTAAACGGCGTGAATATCAAAACCTATAACCGTAAGGACTACTATCGTCTGTTTACGGCGGTGTTCCAGCAGTTTTCTGTTTTGGACATTACCTTGGCGGAAAATGTGGCGCAGACTGTGGAAGGAATCGATTTAGAGCGGGTAAAAGCTTCTGTCGCGAAGGCAGGGCTGACCCAAAAAGTGGAAAGTCTTCCCCAAGGCTATGACACTCATATCGGAAGACAGGTGTTTGAGGACGGAATCGAGCTGTCCGGTGGGGAAACACAGCGGCTGATGCTGGCCCGTGCCCTTTACAAAGGCGCGCCGATGATGGTGCTGGACGAACCTACCGCCGCCCTTGACCCCATTGCCGAAAACGATATGTATTTAAAATACAATGAAATGACGAAGGGCTGCACCTCTGTTTACATTTCACACCGCCTGGCTTCCACCCGCTTTTGCGACCGGATCATCTTTTTAGCAGACGGAAAGATTGCCGAGGAAGGCACCCATGAATCTTTAATAGCTCGGGGCGGGGAATACGCGAAGCTCTTTGCCATTCAGAGCAAATACTATCAGGAGGGGGATGTTTTAGATGAAACAGAAGAAAGACCAGAGTAAGCTGTCCTTTCGGGAAGCTTTTAAACTGAATTACCGTGCGTTTTTGCTAGTCAATCAAAGCTGTCCCGGGATATTTTTCTCTTCTTTTCTTTATGCGGCGGTATCGGCGGTGATCCCTTATGTGGGAATTTACTTTTCCGCTCAGATTATTAACGAATTGGCAGGGAACCGGAACCCGGAGGTCATTTGGAAATGGGTTTGGATCACGGTGGTGGTGACGGCGGTTTTGGCGCTTTTCAAAGCGCTGGCCTCCCGGTATAAAAATTACCGGCATTCTTCCTGGTGGCAGAATATTGAAACGATTTATAACAATAAATTGCTTCGTATGGATTTTTGCGTGCTGGATGAACAGCATACCCATGACCTGTACTCTCAAATCCTACAAAACTCCAACTGGGGAGGCTGGGGACTGGGCAGACTCATTTTTACCATATTTGAACCGCTGGTCAATTCCGTTGTAAGCTTAGTAAGCGGTATTGCTTTAACGGTAAGCCTGTTTACCCTGCCGGTTCCGGAGGGGTCCAGCTTTACCTTTTTAAACAGCCCTGTTTTTGTCCTTATTTTTCTTGCTGTTTTATTGGGAATCACCTTCCTTTCTCCGTTCTGTGCCAACAAGGCGGACAATTACTGGGTAAAAGCCTCGGAATATATGCAATATGGGAACCGGATCTTTGGCTTTTTCGGATATGAAGTACACGACCGCAGCCGTTCGTTGGATATGCGGATGTATAATCAGCAGAACATCTGTCAAAGTTATTTGAACAGGCCGCGGCTTTCTTATATGTCTCGGTATGCGAAAGGCCCGATGGGTGGGCTGATGGCGCTGTCGGCGGCGATTTCCATGGTATTTACCGGCTTCGCTTACCTGTTTGTCTGCTTAAAATCCTGGGCCGGAGCCTTTGCGGTGGGTTCGGTGACCCAGTATGTCGGGGCGATTACTTCCCTTTCCAAAGGGGTTTCCGACCTGATGCGCACGGTGGGAGACATTAAAAATAACGCCTCCTTCTTACAAACGACCTTCGAATTCTTGGATTTGCCGGATCGGATGTACCAGGGAAGCCTCACCACCGAAAAGCGTTCCGACCGGAACTATGAAGTGGAGTTTCGGAATGTTTCCTTCCGCTATCCTCAGTCGGAAAACTACGCCTTAAAGCATGTTTCCCTGAAATTCCGGATCGGGGAGCGGCTGGCGCTGGTAGGGCCGAACGGTTCGGGGAAAACCACCTTTATCAAGCTCCTCTGCCGGCTGTATGACCCCACGGAGGGAGAGATCCTCTTAAACGGCATCGACATCAAAAAATACAACTACGATCAGTACCGGGAAATTTTCTCGGTGGTATTCCAGGATTTTCAGCTCTTTTCTTTCCCATTGGGGCAGAATGTAGCGGCCAGGGAAGACTATGATCCCAAACGGGCAAAGGAATGCTTAATCGAAGCGGGCTTTGGAGACCGGCTTTCCAGAATGCCCCAGGGGCTGGATACCTGCCTTTACAAGGATTTCGACGAAAGCGGCGTGGAGATCTCCGGCGGGGAGGCGCAGAAAATCGCCATCGCCAGAGCCCTTTATAAAGACGCCCCCTTCATCATCCTGGATGAACCCACCGCGGCTCTTGACCCGGTGGCGGAGTACGAGGTGTACTCGAAATTCAATGAGATCGTGGGAGACAAAACGGCAGTCTATATTTCCCACCGGCTTTCCTCCTGCCGGTTCTGCGATGAGATCGCGGTCTTTCAGGACGGCATGCTGGTGCAGAAAGGAAGCCATGACGAACTGGTAAAAGACACCTCGGGAGAATATTATAAGCTCTGGCAGAGCCAGGCTCAGTATTATGTCTAGTGTTTCCCCTAAAAATAACTGATCATAAAAGCAAAAGCCCCGGCGATATTCGCTGGGGCTTTTGCTGTAGCAAACAGCAGTTGGTTTTCATGCGGGCAGTTTCCCGGAAAGGGCAGCTTTTAGCAGAGCTTTGCCACCGGGAAGATCGAAATGGTACCCGAAAGCTGCGAGACAGAATCTTCGGAGCCAAGGGTATTCAGACGCAGTGCCAGCGTAGTAGGCGTGGTCGCCGGGATAATCAGCGAACCGGCTACAGAAATTTTCTGTACGCTTCCGGCATAGGAGCTGGCACGGGCGTTGCACATTTCCACACCGTTTACCACCGGCGTCAGAGAAAATCCCGTACTGTTTCCAATCGCGCTGAAAGACAGATAATAGGCGTAGCCGGGATAGAGGGTGAAGGTATTGCCGTTTACCGGCAGGGTAACCAGATTTCCTTTTTCGGAGACAGGCACCGGAGTGACCAGACTTCCGTCTGTGTCGGGGGAAAATGCGATGGTATAAGAACCGTAAGCTTCTTCTGATACACTGCTGCCGGGACAATATGGATAATAGGAAACACGGAAGGGCGTGGCGCATTCATTGCAGTTGCAATAGCAGGCGCAGCTTTCCCGTGAACAGTTTGGACAAGTCGCCATGAAATAACCTCCGTAAAGATAGATTGACATCTTTAGAAGGATGTCAATCTATTTTATGAGGGAATTGGAGAGATTGTGCTTAAAACAGCGGCAGAAAGGGGTTACAATCTGCCGCTGTCGGGAAGTTTGGCTTAGAGGTTCGAGGAACCTCTATTTGACAAATGTCAAACCCCCAAACTTCCGGGATAGGGAGGAAACGGCCGGTGTGAAACGCCGGCGGCAGAAAGGGGTTACAATCTGCCGCTGTTGGGAAGTTTGGTTTAGAGGTTCGAGGAACCTCTATTTGACAAATGTCAAACCACCAAACTTCCGGGGTGGAGAGGAAACCGCCGACATGAAACGCCAGCGGCAGAAAGGGGTGCAATCTGCCGCTGTCGGGAAGGAGGGCAATCCGGTTACTAGGGTTCCCATCCGGGGTTGTGAACCGGGGAAAAATATGCTATCCTAGATAGAAGAAAGCTGTGTGAGATAATAGGAATCAAGCAGGAAACAGCAAACAGGAGATGAAGAAAATGACCTGGAATGAATACTGCGATTACTGTGCGGAGCATGTGGCTCCTTGTCTGAAGACTATGGAGGAGCTTACCGAGCATCTGAAAAGCTATTATGGTGCGGTAGAGGTTCCCGGCAGTGAGGAAGAGCGGGGAGAACTGAAAAACAAGGTGATTGCCCAGAAATTTGAACATCTGCTTTCTCCCTTAAAGCCACTGCAGACCGATTCCACTCCGGAGGAACGCAGGGAATTAGTAGAGGTGATGAAGCGCCGGACAGAGGAGATGAACCGGATTACCGCCGAGGAATTGGGACTCAACATGCGTTTTTACAAGCTCCCCTATAATGAACATACCGCCGGTTTCTTTGCGGATTGGGCGCAGCAGTATGGCTTTTCAGAGGAGGAATTAACGGATTGCTTTCTGCCCTTTCAGGCGGAGATGGCGACCGGCTATTTCTCCTGCCTGTCGGGACGGTTTCAGGAGGAAATCACGCTGTTTTTGGGGGTAGATGAAAAGGATCTGCAAAATCGCACCGGAAGGTTTTATCAATATGTGCTGGCGTATATGAACCAGGCTTTGCGAGAGAACACGGAAAAATAATCTCATCTGGAATGAGAAAAAAGAAAGAGGGAATGTGAGATGACAAAGGTAAAAATTGATCCGGGAGTCTGCAATCTGCTTACAACGGTGCAGGCGGCGTCAGACGACGGCATGGAAGTAACTGTCACGGTAAAATCCGCCTGCCCCAGCGTGCAGAATATGATGAAGGAGCTGGGGGAGACCTTCGACGCTTACGAAGTCTGTCTGACCAAACCGGGAGCCAATCTGTTTTATGAATATGCTTCCGAACATTTCCCGGGACATGCGGCCTGTCCGGCCATCGCGGGGATCGTAAAATGTATTGAAGCGGAATGTAAATTGGCGCTGCCCAAGGACGCTTCCATCACGTTTCTCAGCGAGAAAGACGAATAAGAAAGCATTTCAAAGCGCAAAAAGAGCCTGTCCGGTCTATTTCGGGCAGGCTCTTTTTAAAACTTCCGAAAAACGAAACAGCGGCAGGAAAACCTGCCGCTGTCAGCTTTTTTATGCTTATTTGTTTGCGGAACAAATTTCCAGCGCAACATCAGAAGCGGTAGCCGCATCCGGTGTGTAGTAATCTGCACCGATTGCTTCACGATAGCTGTCGGTAACAGGCGCGCCGCCGATCATGATTTTTACCTTGCCGTTTAAGTCAGAGGCTTTAACCTGTTCTACTACGTTCTTCATTTCAACCATGGTAGTGGTCAGCAGAGCGGAGCAGGCGATGATGTCGGCATTGTGTTCTTTAGCAGCTTCGATGTAAGCTTCCGGAGATACGTCAACGCCCAGGTCGATGACTTTGAGGCCTTTTCCTTCCATCATCATTTTAACCAGGTTTTTACCGATATCGTGGAGGTCGCCCTTTACAGTTCCGATGATAACGGTTCCTTTGTCCTCAACGCCAGCCTGGGTGAGGTACGGTTTTAAAATCTCAACGCCGCCGTTCATAGCACGGGCAGCAATCAAAACTTCCGGTACGAAGATCTCATTGTTTTTGAATTTTTCACCGATGACATCCATTCCGGCGAGCAGACCCTGTTCGAGAATATCTTTTGCAGGAATGTTTTCTTCCAACGCCTGATTCACAAGTTCTTTTACTTTCGGCAGACGTCCTTTTTGCAGAAATGAGCTGATTTCTTCTAAAATGGCCATAACAAAGATCCCCTTTAAACCTTTAAATTTTAATTCTGGTTTCTTTAAATTTTTTTGGCGATACCCCTACGATGGACTTAAACACTTTGGTAAAATAGCTTTGATCCTCAAAACCGGTGAGATTCGCCACATCCACAAGACTGATGGTTTTATCCGTGAGGAAGAGCTTGGCTTTCTCAATCCGCACCTTATTGATGTAGGAAGAGATGTTCTCTCCGGTTTCCTCTTTGAAAATCCGGCTTAAATAGGTTTTGCTGAAATGCACATATTTTGAAATGTCGTCCAGCGAAATCTTTTTAAAGTAGTTGCTGCGGATATACTCAATCACCTTATACACCGTATCGGAATGTTTGACTGCGGAAAAATCAAAAGAATAATTGACGAACTTATGCATGATTTCCGTAATCCAAACGCTTAATTCCTCAATGGTGCTGCACTTCTGCATCTCTTTGATGCAGCTGGTGTTAAACCAGATGATTTCGGTTGACTCAGCCCCGGCGTCAATGGTGGCGCGGGACAGTACCGACAGCAGCTCGATGACCCGGATTTTGATGTCCTCCACGTCAAAACGGGAAAGGACGTAAATTTTTCCCAGCAGTTCGTTCAGCAGAGCCAGAGCGGACTTTTTATCCCCGTCCCGGATCATGCTCTGAAGCTGGCGCTCCGTTTCAATCGGATAGGTTTCAAGCTGTTTTACCTCGTCAGAATTTTTGGCCGAATAGAGCGTCTGGAGAAAGTTTTCCTGCTTGAAGGGGATGCTGCCCATCAAACAGTGGGAAACCCCCGAAATACTTTCGGTAATCCCGGCCAGAACGCTTCCCAAATCGTTCACCTTTGAGGTGGAGAGATTGGGGATTTTTTTCACCCAGGGGAGCTCGTCCCGATTCTGGTAAGTCCCGATGGTATCCTCCAGCTCGCCCATGATAATCGGGCCTAAAACGATCCCGCCGGTCAGCGCGCCGTTTTCGTCGGAAACCGAGGAAGCGGCAAACACAAACCCTTCCGGACAGTAGAAAATGTACTTTCCGCCCCAGCGATAGGCTTCGTTGCACCCGTAAGAATAGGTGTGAAGCAGATTACAGCCGCTGTTTTGGCAGTGGGGTCCGAAGTAATCATTTTCACCGAAAATTTCTGAAACAAAGGTGTTGTTCTTGATGTCCACAATCCGACAACTGGTTCCAAAGAGATTGGAAAAACACTTTGCGTATTTCTCCAGCTTTTTCACCATGGTGGAGTCCATTTGTATCACCTGCATTTTTATTGTAATCTGAATTAGTAGGAAAATATAGAAAAAAAATATGATTCCTGGTAAAATTTTGTGTTAGGCCTTCACAAATCTGTCGTTATTCCATGAAAAGGACACAGAGCTTATTCTCGTCATAGCTTGCTCCTACCTGATGTCCCGGAGGGCAGGTCAAAAAGGTTTTTTCATCAAAATTTCCATCTAACATCTCTTTCAGTATACACAAAGATCCCGATAAAGTAAACATCTCCCAGTGATGATAGGAAGCGATCTGTTCCGCTTTTTCGTATAGTTTTTCGT
>CALWNT010000023.1 GCA_944382885.1 uncultured Clostridia bacterium
AGTAGAAGCAAACGTAGGTGCTCCTCAGGTAGCATATAAAGAAACGATTACAAAGCCTGCTGATGTAGACCACAAGTATGCAAGACAGTCTGGTGGTAAAGGTCAGTACGGTCATGTTAAAATCAGAGTTACCCCGAATGAATCTGGTAAAGGCTATGAATTTACCAACGCAATTGTTGGAGGCGCCATTCCGAAAGAATATATTCCAGCTGTTGACGCGGGTATTCAGGGCGCAATGCAGGCCGGCGTTTTAGCTGGTTATCCGGTAGTCGATGTAAAGGTTGAACTGTATGATGGTTCTTACCATGAAGTTGACTCCTCTGAAATGGCCTTTAAAATTGCTGCTTCCATGGCGTTCAAAGAAGCGATGAAGAAGGGTGCTCCAGTAATTTTGGAACCGATTATGAAAGTAACAGTAGTCGTTCCGGAAGAATATATGGGAGACGTAATTGGCGATTTGAACTCTCGCCGTGGACAGGTTCAGGGTATGGAAGCGAGAATCGGTGCACAGCAGATCAATGCTTTCGTTCCGCTGTCTGATATGTTCGGCTACTCTAATGACCTGCGTTCTAAAACACAGGGACGCGGACAGTTTACCATGGAACCCAGCCATTATATGCCGGTTCCGAAATCAATTTCTGAAAAGATTATGAGTTCCAGAGGCAAAAACGATTAAAATTTAAAATAAATTCGTTTTCTTGCGGAAAAAGGCTTGTATTTTTAAGCGGAAATTGTTAAAATGTAAGTGAGTAATTTTCTGCATTTTTAAAGGCGGAAAAGCTACATTCATTATTTAATTTAAAGGGAGGAAATTCCAATGGCAAAAGCTCATTTTGAAAGAACTAAGCCGCACGTTAACATTGGTACGATTGGCCACGTTGACCACGGTAAAACTACTTTAACTGCAGCTATTACTAAAACTTTAGCATTAGAAGGTATGGCAGAGTACAAAGATTACTCCAATATCGACTCTGCTCCGGAAGAAAGAGAACGTGGTATTACCATTAATACCGCTCACGTAGAATACGAAACCAAAAACCGTCACTATGCTCACGTTGACTGCCCCGGCCATGCTGACTACGTTAAGAACATGATCACCGGTGCTGCTCAGATGGACGGTGCTATCTTGGTTGTATCTGCTGCTGACGGCCCGATGCCTCAGACTCGTGAACACATCCTGCTTTCTCGTCAGGTTGGTGTACCTTACATCGTTGTATTCATGAACAAAGCTGACCAGGTTGACGATCCTGAATTATTGGAACTGGTTGAAATGGAAATTCGTGAGCTCTTGAATGAATACGAATTCCCAGGCGATGATACTCCGATTATTGCTGGTTCTGCTCTCCAGGCTTTGGAAGCTCCAGACGATCTGTCCGATCCGGCTTACAAACCGATCCTCGACCTGATGGATGCTGTTGATACCTATATCCCAACTCCTGACAGAAAAGCAGACCTGCCTTTCTTGATGCCTGTTGAAGACGTATTCACCATTACTGGTCGTGGTACTGTTGCTACTGGTAGAGTTGAAAGAGGTCAGTTAAAGACTTCTGACGAAGTTGAAATCATCGGTTTGACCGAAGAAAGAGCAAAAACTGTTGTTACTGGTATCGAAATGTTCAGAAAGATTCTGGACTACGCTGAAGCTGGCGATAACATCGGTGCTCTGCTCCGTGGTGTTCAGAGATCTGATATTCAGAGAGGTCAGGTTCTGTGTAAACCAGGTTCTATTCATCCTCACACCAAGTTCCATGGTCAGATCTACGTTCTGAAAAAAGATGAAGGTGGACGTCATACTCCGTTCTTCAACAACTACAGACCGCAGTTCTTCTTCAGAACCACTGACGTAACCGGCGTTATTACTCTGCCGGAAGGAACCGAAATGGCTATGCCTGGCGATAACGTAACAATCGGTGTTGAATTGATTACTCCTATCGCTATTGAAGAAGGTCTCCGTTTCGCTATCCGTGAAGGTGGCCGTACTGTTGGTTCCGGCGTTGTTTCTGCTATCGACGAGTAATTTCTTGGATTGAAAATCGTTAGAGAATTATTAGATTGTTTAAAGCTCCAGACAGGAAAATCCTGTCTGGAGCTTTTTGTTGTTTTAGAGGTATACAAGATATTGATTTTTTCAAAACGGCTTATTTAAACCGTACAGTTTTATTAAATGGGAGTAAGGATGGAATACCTGGAATTCCAATTCACGAGATTTTTTATCTTTAAATTTATATTAGAAAATTGTTGAATAAATTCTACAATTTAACATTTAATTTTTGTTAAATATATGTTGAAAATGAAATACAATTTTCTTTGAATTTAGAAAAATTAGAAATAGTAACGAAAATAGAGGAGAAATTTCATATCATCCCACAATTCTTGGAGAATCCGAAAAAGAAATCCGAGTCTATATTGACTTTTCATAGGGAAAGGATTAAAATAGACACGATACAAGATATAGTATTATAACTGAGAGAGATAGTACAGATAGTAATATCGTGTTGATGACGATTTAGATTATAGAAAGATAAAGGGGTAAATGATGGTGATTACGAAAATTCGCAAACGGGATGGCAGAGAAGTTGATTTTGATCGGGAAAAAATTGTAAACGCTATATTTATGGCGGCATCTGCCCTGGGAGGAACTGACCGGGAGCAGTCGGTTCATATTGCGGATATGGTGGTCGATCATCTGGAGCGCAGTCTGAATGGGGCAATACCCACAGTGGAACAGGTACAGGATACGGTAGAAAAGTGCCTGATTGAAAATGGAAATGCCCGGACTGCGAAAGAGTATATCCTTTATCGGGCAGACAGAACCAGAGTCCGGGAAATGAATACGAAATTGATGAAGGTTTATGAAGATCTGACCTTCCAGGACGCCATGGACAACGATATCAAGCGGGAAAACGCCAATATCGACGGGGATACTGCCATGGGAACTATGTTAAAATACGGTTCAGAGGGTGCGAAGCAGTTTTATGAGATGTTTGTATTGGACCCCAAGCATGCTAAGGCACATGCGGAAGGTGACATCCACATACATGATTTGGATTTTTTAACACTGACGACTACCTGCTGTCAGATTGATTTGGATAAGCTCTTTACCGGTGGTTTTGCCACTGGCCACGGCTTTTTGAGAGAGCCAAACGATATTCAGACTTATGCGGCCCTCGCCTGTATTGCTATTCAGTGCAATCAGAACGATCAGCACGGTGGGCAAAGCGTTCCGAATTTTGAGTATGCCATGGCAAAAGGGGTCAAAAAGACCTACACCCATAAATATCGGGATAATTTGATCAAAGCCTTAGATTGGCTTTGCGAGCTTCCAGATGCGAAAGACAAAGCTTTGGAGATCATGGAACAGGTTAAAACAGAAACTGGATTGGTTCCGGTGCTTGCCAATGACAACGGTTATCAGGAGGCTGAATACCCCTATCTGATTCAGTTGGCAGGGGAAGAAACCGCTCAGCAAATACAAAAACGCTGTTATCAGTATTCCAAACAGGAGACGGAACGCGCCACCTATCAAGCAATGGAAGCATTGATTCATAATTTGAACACCATGCATTCCAGAGCTGGTGCGCAGATTCCTTTCAGTTCCTTAAATTATGGGCTGGATACCTCCCCAGAGGGGCGGTTGGTGATTGAGAAGATATTGCTGGCAACGGATGCTGGGTTGGGAAATGGTGAAACGCCGATTTTTCCCATCCAGATCTTTAAAATTAAAGAGGGAATCAACTATAATCCCGGAGATCCGAACTACGACCTGTTTAAGCTTTCCTGCAAGGTGTCGGCAAAGCGTCTTTTCCCCAATTATTCTTTCATTGATGCGCCCTTCAACCTTCAGTATTATGTGCCGGGACGGCCGGAAACGGAGATGGCCTATATGGGATGTCGTACCAGGGTAGCAGGCAATGTGTATGATAAGACTCGTGAAATTGTAACCGGCAGGGGAAATTTGAGCTTTACTTCTGTTAACCTGCCCAGACTGGCGATTAAATCTCATGGAAATGTCGAGTTTTTCTTTGAACAGTTGGATCGAATGATCGATTTGGTAATCGATCAGTTGTTGGCACGGTACCGGATTCAGGCGAAGAAAAAGGTCAGAAATTATCCTTTCCTGATGGGGCAGGGAATTTGGCTGGATTCCGAAAAGCTGGGGCCGGATGACGAAGTCGGAGAGGTGCTGAAGCACGGTACCCTGACGATGGGCTTTATCGGTTTGGCAGAGTGTTTGAAGGCTTTAATCGGCGTTCATCATGGAGAAAGCCAGGAGGCCCAGAATCTGGGACTGGATATTGTTGGATTTATGAGAAAGCGGATGGATCAGGCTGCTCAGAAAACCGGAATGAACTTTTCTCTCATTGCCACACCGGCGGAAGGACTTTCTGGCAGATTTGTCCGGATTGACCGAAAAAAATTTGGCGAAATCCCTGGAGTAACAGATCGGGATTACTACACCAACTCCTTCCACATTCCGGTTTATTTCGAAATTTCCGCTTTTGATAAAATCAGGCTGGAAGCGCCTTATCATAATCTGACCAATGGCGGCCATATCTCCTATGTGGAGTTGGACGGCGACACCAGCAATAATCTGGAAGCCTTTGAAACGGTAGTACGCTGCATGAAAGAGGCAGGGATCGGTTATGGTTCCATTAACCATCCGGTGGATCGTGATCCGGTTTGCGGCTATACAGGTGTGATCAATGATGTTTGCCCGCGCTGTGGACGGCATGAAGGGGAAGGTGTTCCGCTGGAGAAGCTCAAAGAACTGAGAAAACAATATCCCAATATGCCGGTCTTTTATGACAGGGAGCATCTGTAAAATCAATTTTGTAAAGAAACCCGCTGATTCGTTCAGTGAGCTTTGAAATACATAGAGAGGAAGAATGAACAAGATGAACGTACAGGAAACAATACAGAAACAGGATACATCGGTATTAGTTGGTGAAAATGTTGGCTTTGAACGGATCAGAAGGATTACCGGATACTTGGTAGGAACGTTAGACCGTTTTAATAATGCCAAACGCTCTGAAGAACATGATCGTGTCAAGCATTCAATTACCGGAGAAAAAGAGATCATTTAATTTCTTTCAAAAAGCGGACGGATTGTTTTCCGTCCGCTTTTTGAAAGAGTATGGAGGGTATTGTTATGTCAGCGACAGTAAGGATTGCGGGGATTATCCGGGAATCGGTAGTAGATGGAAATGGAATTCGTTTTGTGGTATTTACCCAAGGCTGTCCTCATCACTGCCCGGGATGTCATAATCCTCAAAGCCATGATCCCAGCGGCGGATATGACTGTAGTATCGAAAAGATCATGGAAGAAATTAAAAAGAATCCGTTGCTTTCCGGCGTTACTTTCAGCGGAGGGGAGCCTTTCGAACAGCCGATCCCCTTGTTGGAACTGGCGAAACAGATTCGTGGGATTGGGCTTAACCTGGTCATTTATACTGGTTATTTGGCTGAAGACCTCTTAAAACGGGGAGAGCAGGAGCCTGAAGTATTGGAATTGATGTCCTTGGCTGACATCATTGTGGACGGCCCGTTTTTATTGGAAGAACGGGATTTGAACCTGAAATTTCGGGGCAGCAGAAACCAGCGGGTCATCGACGGAAAGCGAACCGTTCAGGAAAAAAGAGTAATTGAAACGGAATTTTAAAGGCTCAACGCAGGATTTCATAGGGGGGTACTCACAGGGGTCCCTTTCCTGAATAATGTGAGGGATAATATTGTAACCGGCGGCGCAGTTATGCGCCGCCGGTTGTTTTTAACGCTTGATTAACTCGTCCAATCTCTTTTATGAAAAATATCCGTTCAAGTAATCTGCGGTATCTGCACTCACTTCAAAGCTCATATCCAAACCGCAAATCTCAAAATGAATGTAAGAGCCATCATATAGGGTAATCGTAGCAACTTCATAAAGCGTTCCATCGGTATCACTCTGTCCGAACTGAATCGTTTTCTTTTGTGCCAAACGGAAAGAACCAATCTCTATTGCCTTGTCCGGCAGCGTTTTCCATTTCCACTTATCCAAATCCAGCGCGAGAATAAAATGCTCAATATCATCTTTGGAAGTGATTGTTTCCAGAACTTCTGATGTATCAGCGGAAATAACCATTATTTCCTGTGATTTTACAATATCGTCACGATAAGCGGAAATATCGGTTTTCTTATTCGCTTGACAACCACTAAGGAGAAGCGTCAAGATTGCAGCGATTATCAAAAAAATTTTTTTCATCAGTAACTTCACCTTCTTTTTTCATGATATTCTTCATTCGTAATCAGTAACCTGTAAGCTCGGACAATGCCGGACACATACACACATAGGAAAGCTCCTGCACCAGCTAATACCATTCCGCAGGCAAAAACAATATTGTCTAAGACATACATTTCAGCAGGCACAATCATTGGACAAAGTAAAAATCCAATAGCAATCAAAGCAATTCCAACAAGATTAAGAATATGTGCCGATTTCTTCTTGTCGGCATAAACAGAGGTCAATTCGGATTTTACCGTCTTGTCAAAGGTTAAACTCTCTTTCCAAATCTTGCGATATGGGTTATCCGCTAACTTTACAGAGAACAAAAGGATAATCCCTAAAATGACAACTACCATGAATAGGGTCATGCTTATTTCAGCGTCCCAAAAAGAAAGAGATAAACCGCCAACGAACAGGCCAACCGCAATACCAATTTTTAGCATTTTCCTTTTTTGGTAAGCCAGAAATCCCTCTGCCATTTCTCGACTGACATAGATTCCTGTTTCATCTGGATTGATCTTGATCTCCGGCTTTTCTGTATCTTCTTCGTTGAGAAGATAGTCCAAAGATACATGAAATAATTTACTCATTCGGACAATTTTTTCAGTTTCGGGGTACCCGTTATCACGCTCCCATTTACTAATTGCTTGTCTGGATACTCCTAACTGATAAGAGAATTCCTCCTGAGATAGTCCGGCTTCTTTTCTCAGCTTTTGTATTTTCTCTCCAAAGGTCATTCTGTGTTCCTCCCTTCGCTATCAGCATACTATTTTTGCCGATAGCATACCACCAAAATACGGTTTCTTTTCCGCAACGGGCGGTTGCAACTATCTGTTGCATACGATTTTTCATGCTTTTTATTATATAACGCAATCACAAGAGAGTAAACGGGTACAATAGAGAAGCTTGGCAGAGTGGGCTGTTATCTATCAAATTCCTTTTAAAGTGCAATCATCTTCAGAAAATTTTAAGAAATACTACTTGACACATTATACTATGCAATATATAATATAACACGTAAGGAGGTGTTTCGGATGGATGTACAGCTCAAAAAAGGGCTATTGGAAATATGTGTCCTAGCGGTGCTGAAAAAGGGGGATTCCTACGGATATCAAATTGTAAAGGATATTTCCTCCTGTATTGAGATGACAGAATCTACACTATATCCGATCTTAAAACGTTTGGAGAATTCGGAGTGTCTGAGTACCTATTCATTGGAACATAATGGAAGGCTGAGAAAGTATTATCGAATTACGCCGACCGGCTGTGAAAGAATACAGGAATTTTTAAATGAATGGGACAGCATGACAAAAGTGTATGAGTTTATTGAGGAGGCAAACCGATATGAATAAAAAAGAATTTTTCTCTGTTTTAGCAAGAGAATTACAACAATTACCGTTGGAAGAAAGACGAAAGACGGAAAATTTTTATGAAGAGCTGATTTCTGATTCGATGGAAGACGGCTTAAGCGAAGAGGAAGCAGTGGCTCGGCTGGGAGACCCTGCATCTATTGCAAAAGAAATCTTAGGAGAAAATATAGATCTTTTTGAATCTGTCAGAAAGACCAGCAAATCCAATCGAGTATTGATTACGATACTGCTGATTTTGGGCTCTCCCATTTGGGGATCTTTGCTGTTTACAGCAATCATATCGTTGTTATGCGTTTATCTGTTTATCTGGATTCCGATTTTTATTTTGGCAGTTTTGTCTCTTTCTTGTTTGGGAGGCGCAGTTGTTTTAATGATAGCGTCCCCGTTTTTGATGTTCCAGAATTTCCCGTTGGGACTGGTACAGCTTGGTTCCGCATTTATGGCGCTGGGGATTTTCTTTTTAACTCTGTTGGTGGTCAAAAGCTGTTGGAAAATGACTATAAAAGGGACTGTGGGGCTGACGAAAAAGACCATGAGCTTGTTTAGAAGAAAGAGAGGAAATGAAAGATGAAAAGCACAGCCAAAAAAGTTGGATTATTATTGGGATGTGGATTTGTTGTATTAGGGATTATTCTGACAACAGTTGGACTGGGACTTTCCCATTTTAATATGGATCAGCTTTATCAACGGAACAATCAGCATACAGAGGGAAGATATGAGGCACCGCAAAAGATATCCGTAGACCTGGATGATGCAAATATCTCAGTTTTTGTTAGTGATACAGATCAGGTAAACATAATCAGTGATGGAATCGAGCTGGATGCGATTCAGCGGGCGGATGGCACTCTTGTTGTGAAAAATAAGCCGAACAATAGAAAATGGTATGAACTGATGGAGCTAGATTGGCGGGAGATAGAAGTTCAGATTGCGATTCCGGCTGTATATCAGGGGAGCGTTTCGATTCGGTCGGATTATGGCGATATCACATTGGAGGGGATTACGCTTTCCGATGATCTGACGGTCAAGCAGGAAGATGGGGATATCACCTTAACAGACTGCAATATAGCTGGGGATGTATTGCTGGAGCAGGACTACGGCGCAGTGGACTTGAGTCACTTAACCGCCCGGAATTTGACAGTGGATTATTCTGACGGAGATATGAGGCTTTCTGATTTAACCATAGCAGATCAGCTAGAAGTCAGCGGAGAGTCCGGAAAAACGAAGCTGGAGAACGTGACAGCGAAAGGTGCAGTGTTCGGTTTAGAAGATGGTTCTATTGACATAGAGAACACCCAATATGAGGAGAAAGTGCTAATGGAATTGGATTATGGCGCTATCAACCTCAATGGCGTTACCGCTCAGCTGTTGGATTTTGACGTAGAGGACGGCGATGTGGAGGGGATGCTGTTGGGATCAAAAGCTGATTATAAAGTTGGCACACAAATTGAAGATGGTGAGAGTAATCTCAAAACCAGTCATGAGGGGGAAAAAGAAATCCGTGCGAAGATAGAATATGGAAATCTGAATTTAAGGTTTGAAAAGTAGGAATAGAATCGGTAGAGATTTGAAAACTTCTGGTTTGGGTAATACCAAACCGGAAGTTTTTTATGTTATCAGAATGAAAAAATAAGAACTTCTGTTATGGCATGAAACAAATTTTGGGCAAAGCTTTGTGAGAAAATATTTAGACAAGCTGATTTTAGGACTAGTTAGACTTTGGAAAGAAAAGGATAAATTTAGTTTAGAGGATAAAAAATACTTGACAAATGTTAATATAGATGATATTGTATATACATGATATATACAATATCATCTCTGGAGGTAGAAAATTGGATATCATTATCAGCAATTCCAGCGGTCAGCCCATTTATGAGCAGATTGTGGAGCAGATTAAACAGATGATTATTAACGGCCTGCTGAAAGAAGGGGAGGCTTTACCTTCTATGCGCCTGTTGGCGAAAGATCTTCGTATCAGTGTGATTACCACAAAGCGGGCTTATGAGGAGCTGGAGCGAGAAGGCTTTATCTTTACCATGACGGGGAAGGGAAGCTTTGTAGCTCAGAAAAATATAGAGCTTTTGAAGGAAGAACAGATGAAAGCGGTAGAACAGCATCTGTCAGAGGCTGTGAAATTGGCTAGACGCAGTGAGATTTCTTTAGAGGAACTGACTCAAATTTTGGAATTATACTATTCAGGAGAGGAATGACTGTGATGTTAGAGGAAAATCTATTAGAGGTTGAGGGCTTGTGTAAAAAATACGACACCTTTTGTCTGGACAATATCTCTTTTTCCTTACCGAAGGGCAGTATTATGGGTTTGATTGGCGAAAACGGAGCGGGAAAATCCACAACGCTGAAAGGTATTTTGGGTATTCTGCATCCCAGTGCCGGAGAAGTGCATTTTCAAAATCATACTCTGATAGATTCTTCCGTTATGGAAGACATAGGTGTGGTCTTTGATGAAAACCATTTTCCGGATCTTCTGACCCCGCTGGATATTTCAAAAATCATGAGAAATATTTACCGTCAGTGGGAGGAACCTTATTTTTTCAAACTGCTGGGAAGATTCAATCTCCCCTCCAAAAAATCAATAAAGGATTTTTCCAGAGGGATGAAGATGAAACTGGGTTTAGCGGCGGCGATGGGACATCGTCCGAAATTGCTCCTATTGGACGAACCGACCTCTGGCCTTGATCCTGTAGTGAGAAATGAGATTCTGGATCTGTTTTTGGACTTTATTGCGGATGGAGAGCAATAATCATACACAAGCAAGAAATTGATCGAAGAGGATCAACGGTTGTTTTGAAAGAGTTTTTCTGGTTAATGGAAATGAAAAACGGAAACGATTTTCGTTCCCGTTTTTTACTACTTAATCCAGAAAATTTTACACGTTTTTATTACTGAACGCTCTCAATGGAGATTTTATCAAAATTTTCCTGTTTTTCCACATCCAGACTGTTGATTTTACTTGTGAGGAAGTCATGATAGGCGTTTTGGATCGTATCTGTTTTTGCCATCAATTCTGTGAGATTTTCCTCAATGTAACTGTCTTCCAATGGAAGACGCTTAATCACATGATAACCGTAATCGCTTTTTACCGGATCGCTGACTTCTCCTTCGGCCAAAGCATTTGCGGCGTCATAAAATTCAGTGACCATTTCTCCTTCCGTAAAATAATAGCCATCGGGATTATCTTCCATTCCCGGATCTTCACCGTACTCTTCTATCAAAGAATCAAAATCTTCTCCGTTTCGTGCCCTTGTCGCCAGTTCTTGCGCCAGTTCTTCCTGATCCTCTTCTACTAAAATGTGGGAAGCACGAATAAAAGTAGATTTAATTTCAGAAATAGCTTCCTCCTCATATTGGCTTTTAAAATCATTTTCGCATAAATAATCTAAAAGCTTGGAAGAAAGAACCTGTGTTTCCAGCATTTGACGGTAAAGATCAGCGGTAAGATACTGGCTATCCAAAGCCTTGTTGAACGCTTCTTCAGAACCGGCAGTATCAATACTTTGTTGGATGCTGTCGTCTATCGAGCTGGATTCCGTTTCACTTAATTCCAGACCGTATTCCTCAGCCCAGGTACGGATTGCATAATTGGTCATTGTCTGTTGGTAGGAATAGTCAATTAAATTTTGTTCTGCGTCTTCATTTGTTTCCCAGACATTCTCTACATTTTCTTCCAGTTGATCCTTGTAAAACAAAAAGTAATAGCGAAATTCATCATAGGAAATCTTGTCGTCGCCCACCTTAGCAAGATAAGGAATGGAAACTTCTTCTCCGTCCACCAGAAGTTTGGCTGAACTGTCCTCTTTTTTCTCTGAATTGCATCCGGACAGGCAGAGTATTCCCATGGATGCGGCCAATAATAGGCTGATAATTCGTTTAAGCATTTGTTTGAAACCCCCAAATTTGAAAAATAACACCAAAAACCATCGTTTTCCCCTTGGTAAGCAAGGGAGTTAATTTCGAAACGGCTAGCTTTTGTTTTCGTACCGTATTACTTTTCTATCTTATCATACTGGGAGGAAAAGCGCAATTTTTTGCAGGGCCAAGACAAAAATTTCACAAAATATCTGCTGATGTTCATTGCGTTTCCCGGTTTCCTATGTTATCATAAACCGAAAACGGAGGGATAACAATGCGGCTGAGAAATTATCGAAACGAAGACTGTGAAAAGCTGATCCGGCTGTTTTATGATACCGTGCATACGATAAATCGGCAGGATTATAATGAAAAACAGCTTGCGGCCTGGGCGCCGGAGCAGATTGACCCGAAGCCATGGGAGAAAAGTTTAGCGGAACACGCTACGGTTGTCGCCGAAGAAGGTGGGTTTCCGGTAGGATTTGGAGACTTGGCTGAAGGCGGATATTTGGATCGCTTATTTGTCCATAAGGGTTTTCAGGGAAGAGGAATTGCTTCCGCCATCGTGTCAGCGTTGGAGCAAAAGGCGTCGGAGCAGGGAGCAGAAGAAATCAGGACAGAGGCTTCTATTACCGCAAAGCCTTTTTTTGAACGAATGGGTTATGAAATTGTTCAAAAGCAGAATAAACTCTGTCGTGGCGAGTATTTTATCAACTATATTATGAAAAAAACTTTAAAGAACAGGGAAAAATAATTGTATCATCTGAGTTTTTGCGAAAAGCTTTCTGCGCTTTTATCTGTAAAACAGGGAAAAGGAAAAAAGGATAGAAAGTATCCTGAGATCGCTTGTCAGATTTGTATAACTATGATAGAATAATAGAAAGTTTATAAATTGATTCTGTCGGATTTTTACAGAGGTTCATTTGTAATTGAAACGTTGGTTTGTATAACAGAAACGATGGAGGTGCAGGGCGTGTTAGAACGAGTAAATCTTAAAAAAATGGTGACAAAAGAAGAGTATAAGGCTCAGGCAGATGGGCTCAAAGAGCGCCTGTCCGCATTGCAGCAGGAAATGAAGCAGTGCAAGCTGCCGGTAATTGTTTTGTTTGAGGGATGGGGCGCCGCTGGAAAGGGCAGTATGATTTCTAGCGTGATTCTCAATTTAGACCCCAGAGGCTTTAAGGTGTATTCTACAATCCCCGCAACAGAAGAGGAAAAGCGCAAACCACTGCTTTGGAGATACTGGAACAAAATCCCATCGCAGGGAGAATTTTCAATTTTTGACCGGAGCTGGTATCAGGAAATCGGAATTGCGCAAATGGAGTGGGGCGTCAAAAAACAGGAGATTCCGAAACGGCTGGAAAGCATTAAAACCTTTGAACGCCAGCTTACTGATGATGGCTATCTGATTATCAAATTCTTTCTCCATATCAGCCAGAAAGAGCAGAAAAAGCGGTTTGAGGAGCTTGAGGATGTGAAGGCCACAAATTGGCGGGTAACCCAGAAAGACTGGAAGCAGAACAAGCACTATGAGGAATATTTTGAGGTGTTTGACCAGATGCTGGAGGCGACGGACAAAGAATATGCTCCTTGGCATTTGATCGGCTGTCAAGACCGGCGAAGCGCCCTGTTGGATATCTATTCCATCTTGGTCGATCAGATTCAGCAGGGAATACAACGGAGAAAAGCTCGTATGGAACAGCCGGCAGACGAGGAGGCCAAAATCACAGTGTCTCCGGAGTTTAATCTGGTAGAGATGCCCAGCCTTTCTCAGGTGCGGCTGGATCAGAAAATTCCGGAAGAGGAGTATCGCAGGACACTCAAAGAAGTACAGAAAAAGCTTTCAAAGCTGCATAACAGGCTGTATCAGGAAAAAATTCCGGTGATTATCTGTTATGAAGGATGGGATGCCGCTGGAAAAGGTGGGAATATCAAGCGGGTGGCCGCCGCTTTGGACCCAAGAGGATACGAGGTGCTTCCGATTGCGGCGCCGGATAAGACGGAGCTTTCCCATCATTATTTGTGGCGGTTCTGGAATCGCCTGCCC
>CALWNT010000024.1 GCA_944382885.1 uncultured Clostridia bacterium
ACTCGGCAGAGCGTAACCAACTGCTTGACTATAATCCTTGTGTGGGTATCTCAGCGAAAGGGGGAAAACAGGCAAAGAAAAAAGATGCTTTGACGGACGAGCAAACAAAGGTGCTTTTGAATACCATTAGAGGACTTCCACCGTACACCTTTATTATGATTGCCTTGTACTCTGGCTTACGTCGGGAAGAAATTCTGGGGCTTCAATGGGACTGCGTATTTTTGGATGCTCCTACTCCATACATTTCTGTACGCAGGGCATGGCGATCAGAACATAACAGGCCCGTGGTTTCCACGACATTGAAAACCAAAGCAGCCCGCAGAGATGTTCCCATTCCCAAATGTTTAGCAGACTGCCTGCGGGAAGTTAAGGAGAAATCTGCATCCGAATATGTGATTGCTGACAGCACTGGACAACCGCTTTCTTATTCACAGTTTCAGCGGGTTTGGAAATATGTAACCGTCCGATCCACCAAACCACATAACTATTATAAATATGTCAATGGCCAGTGTATTAAATCCACTGTGACGCCAACCCCTGGAGGCCATCAGAAAAATCACCCTGAGCTGGTGTATGCCATTGATTTTGATGTTACCCCGCATCAACTTCGCCACACCTATATTACCAATCTACTGTATGCAGGTGTTGACCCAAAGACCGTCCAGTATCTGGCCGGACACGAAAACAGCAAGACGACGATGGACATTTACGCAAAAGTTAAGTATAATAAGCCAGAGGATCTTTGCAGCGTCGTGAATGAGGCTTTGGGGCAGTAATATTTAGGTTGAAACTCACCATTTTTTATCGGTAATAAATAGGATAACTGGAGAGCGGAACCGCTGAAAAGCCCGGAATATCAAGGAAAATTGGGTGAAAGAGAGTTTTAGTACGGTCTCAAAGCCGCTCGTCGTGCGCCTCAGTTCTCCAAGAGATAATCAGATATTTCTTTTGTGGGTTGGTTCTGGCGTATTGCCAAAACAAGAAAAACTGAAATTGCAATTAAAAAATGGAGACTTTCCAATTTGGAAAGTCTCCATTTTTAATTGAAAATATAAGCGTTGAGAATATAGTCGCTGAAATAAGGGATTGGCGCCAAGCTATCGTGGGGATAGTAGCTGGCGACCGCTGTCACCAGATTGAGTTCCGGCACGACGAAAATAAATTGTCCCCAGGCGCCGTAAGCATAATAAGTGTTGTAGTTGTTTTCACCAAAAGAATTTACCCACCACTGAAAACCGTATCCGCCCAAGCGTTGATTGGCGTTTGGAATTTGCGGCGAAGTAGAGTCATTGATCCAGCTTCTGGAAATCAACTGTTTTCCCTGCCATACGCCTTGATTTAAGTATAATTGTCCGAATTTGGCAGCATCCCGGAGAGTCATGGAGATGCCGTTTCCACCGTCTGTAATTCCCTGAGGATCGGTTCCCCAACTGACGCTTTCCATGCCTAGCGGCTCAAACAGGTACTCTTCCCCATAGGAAAGTTCCGACATGCCCACAGCGTTTTCCAACGCAGCCGCCAACAGATGGGTATTGCCAGTGCTGTAATTAAATTCTGTACCGGGCTGGGAAACCTGAGAGCGATTTAGAATATAGGTTACCCAGTTCGGAGAAGACTGAAATTCTTCCCAGTTAGTGTAGCTGCTGCCGATTTCATACCACTCCAGTCCAGAGGTATGGGTGAGCAGATGGCGAAGTGTCAGCTGCTGCAAGGATGGATTTTCTGAAGCGGATACTTCCGGCAGATAAGAGGAGAGAAGATCGTCCGGACTGTTGATCTTTCCTTGGTCAATGGCAATCCCGATCAGCGCGCTGGTAAAGGATTTGGTGCAGGAATACAGCGGAAAGGTGCTGTTTTCGTCATAGCCCTCTCCATAATATTCGTCAATGATCACTCCGTCCTTCGCGGTGACCATGCCGTAAACGGAAGATTCATCCAGCGCTTCGTGGAGACGCGCCAGCATCTGTGCATCCATTCCGTGATGCTCCGGCGTGTCAAAATCCCAGCTGTTATCCGGCAACGGCTCCGCCTCTTCTGCGGAGACAGGTTCAGAGGCTTCGGAAGAATCAGACGAGACCGGAGCAGAGGAAGTATCAGTATTTTCTGTAGGAGAACAGGAACAGGAACAGATAGACAAGACCAAAAAAGAAACAGCGAAAATATAAAACAGCCTTTTCAATTTATTCACCTCATGGATCTTTTGAATGAGAAAATCAAACAGATTTCTCTCTTTTCTGCTGTATTTGTTGTCATGCTGTACTGTCAAAACATCAGTCATAGGAGATAATCTGGGGAAGACACAGCTAGAATTTTCCGCCTCTTCCTCCGTGGCGGGTGCCGGAGGAACTGGTATGGGTTCTGCTGCCCCCGCCTCCGGAATTGGTGTTTTTCGGCTTTGCACGGCGGCTGGTGTGCTGATACAGGAATAAATCCCGTGAATTCGTCAGATGAAAGCTGTTTGCCACCACATAATCCCGGGCGGTATCCCGGCGGTGGACCGTTTTCAGTCCGCTTTTCATCGCGCCGAGTATAATTAGGGAAATGATTCCTCCCAGAAGGAGTGCGCCGGGAATCCACAAGAAAGAGGGAGGTTTTTTGGGGAGATTGTCTATGTCATAAGGAGCGCCGGACTTTGCCTGAGTGAGAAACCGATCACAGAGATTGGCATAAGTTTCAAAGCACTGAGCATAGTTCCCGTCGCTGAGAAGGGGCAAAAACTGATTGGATAGATAATCCAGTCCGGCATCGGTAAAAGCGGTGATGCCAAAGCCGGTGGTGGAAATCCACCAGTCACGGGCCTCCATGCTGACCAACAGCAGGACGCCGTCCCTGTTTTCCCCAAAGCCATAGCCGTTATAGTTGTAGAAATCATCTGCATAACTTTTCGCGCTTTTTCCTTCCAGGGAGTTTACGGTGACCACTGCGACATCGCATTCCTGGCGCTGGCTGATTTCATCCAACTGATGAAGCAGATTTTCTTCTTCTTCCGAAGAAAGCAGATCGGCTTCGTCTACCACTCGGGGAAGCAGGCGTTCATTAGGGATTTCCGATTCCGCTCCAAATACAGAAATAGCAGGAAACAGGAACACAAAGATAGAAAAGCAAAAGGCAATCATTCTTTTTTTCATTTTGATCCCTCCTACAGAAGCCACCATAGCAGCCATACCAAGCCGTAAATCACGGCGCCCAAAGCCGCGGTGAGAATGATCAGCCACCGCCAATATGCTTTTTTGTCCACCGGAAGATCGCCGATAAACTTACCAGTCTGTCCATTCATAGCGAAGAGATATTTTTGATCCTGCCAAGTGGTGTTTAACAGCCAGACAGGATAAAAGGCGTACTTGGTTTTTCCGTTTATCAGATGGATATGATTGTCTTCCGGAGTAACGGTTTGGTAACCTTTTACCGTAGAGGCAAAGGTCTCAACGGTGCTCTGCCGGATCCTTTCGTTGGCCCGGTTAATGCTTTCCAAGTCGGAAACGTCATATTTGTCGGCCAGATATCCAGCGAGATAGGCGGTTTTAAAGTCCACCGCCTTGGAGAAATCATAGGGCTCCAAAGATTCCATCAGGTCGTTAGGCATCTTGGAGGAACCGTCTACGGGAACTCTTTGAAAGCCGAGCCCCCCTTCCCGAGTTACGGAATAGAACTTAGTCTGGGTATAGTAATAATTCCTGTCACTCCAGGTTCGCACCTTGGTCGCCCGATATCGGATATGTGCGTCCGCGTCTGCGTCAAACAGCCAGAAAGGGACGTAAAGCCCTTTGATTTCATCAATGTGATTTTCATCTTTAAATACTTTCGGCAACAGATGTTTCCCTTTCAGAAAACGATAGTAGGCATCTTTGGCCTGCTGTTTGTTCAATTGAAAGGGGATAATAAAGTCCGGCTTTAACTCTCCTGCGACCTTCTGAGTCATGACCACCGGATTGGAGCAATAGGGACAGCTTGTCGCTGCTGTGGTTTCGTCGGCGATGATCTCTCCGCCGCAGGATTGACAGACATAGATTGCCGCTTGGTCGTCTTCCTCCTGCCAGCGGCTGCGTTCGGCCTGTTCCCAGACCATATCATCCTGGACATCGCTGTGGAGCTCTTTTTCATAGTCCTCCAGGGTTTTGAGGTCAAATTCCGTATCACAGTAAGGGCACTTCATTTTTTGCGCAGTGCTGTCAAATTCGATGGCGCCGCCACAGGCGGGACACTTATATTGTAAAAGAGTTGGCATATTGAGAAAGTCATCTCCTTTTCCAAACCAGGGATTTTCTTTTTTCAGAAAATCAGGGAATTATTTTGCGTCGTTTTCGTCAAAAGGATCTCCGCACTCCGGGCAGAATTTCGGCGGATGATAGGGATCTTCTGCTTCCCAGCCGCATTTGTCACATCGGTAAAGGGGAGCGCCTGCGGGTCTTGGCTTTCCGCATTCACTGCAGAATTTCCCCTGATTGATCGCGCCACAGGAACAGGTCCATCCCTTTGCTGGGCGTGGTTTACCGCATTCCAGGCAAAAGTTTCCGGTGTTGACTGTTCCGCAGGAACAGGTCCAGCTTTCCTCCGGACTTGGCTTAGGCTTTCCGCAGGCGGGACAGAACTTGCTGGTATTGACAGACCCGCAGCTGCATTTCCAGCGGTCTTCAGCCGGTGCGGAATTCTGACGGCTTGCCATACCAAAAAGCTCTTGAGCGTTGATGCCGCCTGCTTGATTAGCCATCCCCAAGCCCATAAATCCGGTCATGGCTCCTGCCTTATTAGAAGCGGCCGCCTTCATAGCGTCGGCTTGAGCTTGTGTCAGGGTAGCTGCGGCCATAGAGGGATCGCGCATGATACTGGTCCGCTGGGCCTGCTTGATAATTTGAGCGTCCTCTTCTGAAAGGGTGACTGGGTTCATTGCGATAGAAACCACCGCTAATCCTCTCAGTTCGGTCCATTTTTTGGTGAGAGCCTCGTTCATTGCCTCGCAGAGCTCATTGACATGTCCCGGAATGGCGCTGGGACGGATCTGCAGCTCAGAAATTTTGGCAAAAGCCGGCTGAAGAGCGCTGATGAATTCCGTTTTCAGCTGACGGTCGATTTCCGCCCGGGTATATTCCCGCTCTACATTTCCGCATACATTGCTGTAAAACAACAGAGGATCTACGATTTTATAAGAATAAACACCATTGCAGCGCACGGCCACATCGATATCCAGCCCAATATTCCGGTCTACCACTCGGAAGGGGATGGGGTTTGCGGTTCCAAACTTGTTATCTACGATTTCTTTGGTATTGAAATAGTAGACACGCTGATCCTTGCCGGTATCTCCGCCGTAAGAAAAACGGTTTCCGATCGTTTGGAATGTCTGCATAACGGTGTCTCCCAAATCACCGGTAAAGATGCTGGGTTCTGTAGAAGCATCGTAAGTAAATTCTCCGGGTTCGGCGCAGAGCTCGACCACTTTTCCCTGCTCTACGATAATCATACATTGCCCGTCGGCGACTGCGATCCCAGAACCGTTTGTGATGATATTGTCGCTTCCCTTGGTATTGGAAGAACGGCCAGAAATGCGTTTCTGCCCTTTTTCCACCAAGGTATCTCCGTCGATGGAATCACAGTAAAAAAACTCCTTCCACTGATCTGCCAGGGCGGTGCCGATAGCGGCCATGCCAGCTTTAATGAGTCCCATAAAAACAACTCCTTCTATACTAGATTGAATCCTTTATAAAAAATACTTACCTCTGTTATTATAGCATTAAATGGTGCCATATGGTATGGTTTTTTCGGAATCTTCCGGTACTGTTGTTTGAAATGTAAAAAAGCAACGATCCAAGGCTTTTTCAGTCATAATCGGAACCGATAAAAAAGATTGGTATATAAGGAAGAAAGCCGAATTTCATTGCCAAATTCAGCCAGAAAATTCCTGGACCATTTGACGAAAGGAGAGACAATTTGTTATCATAAAACGAGGGGAAGTGAATCAGATGAAATATGGAAAAAGCTGCGAAAACTGTATTCATTATCGCTATGATGAATATTATGACAGTTACGGATGTGATGCTGACTTGGATGAAGACGAAATGGGGCGTTTTCTGACTCGAACAATGGAAGGCTGCCCTTATTTCCGTTTGGATGATGAGTACGGCTTGGTACGGAAACAGAATTAAAGAGAGCGTCCGCTGAACGCTTCTAAAAGTGTCCCGCGGCAGATAGCAAAGAAGGCAGAAAATGATTTTCTGCCTTCTTTGCTATTGGAAAGGGGATAGGAAGCTTAGACCCCGCGTGCGAGAAAAATTTTTGAAGAATTCAATAAACGAGCAGCAATATTTTCCTCCTATCGGGGAAATATAGGGAAAGGAAGAAATCAATATTTTTGAAAATAGACGACGGTTATTTCCCGTTAATAGAAAAGAAAAACGCAAAGCAAAGGCAATTTTATATTAGAAAAAAGTTGTCTTTCGCTGATAAAATAAAAAATCATCGTCAAAATCAAAACAAGTAGTATATTTTCTGGATTGTATTTATTTTTGTATAGAAAATTTAGAGGTGTTTTTTGTGGTTTTGCACAATGGGCCATAGAAGGAATGCCTTGGAAGCTGTTTTCTATAAAAGCGCAACAGCACAAATATACTATTTGTTTATATGGATTTAATTATCCAAATCGGAAATTTCAAGATGAGATAATTTATATAAAACTTTCGCAATATTGCGGTTAAATTTAGTTTCAATTTAATATAAATTTGAAAAACTTTGATTTGGAGAAAATATAAAATTTGCCTTTTTTCTGACAGGTGAAAATTGACAAAAAAAGAGAGAAAACCAGGAAACGAAAGGTTACAAATTGTATTTTTTTGAATATGGCTAGTCAATTTTCACAAAAACACAAAGGAAAATGCCCTTGACAAATATCAATAACGTGAATATAATACTACAAAACGGTAACAATTGTAACAACCAGATGAAGAATCAACCCATCAAACTCATTGAAACAGAACGGAAAATAAGATGCATAAAAGTGTTTTTCGTTCATGAAAAGGAGCATAATAAGAGATGATAGATGCAAAGAAACTTTTTCCGAAAACTGCATGGTTGCCGGCAAAAATATTTATCATATCTTTAATTGGTGTAATGATTGCAGCGGTTTTAACTGGTTTGACTACCGTTTCCAATACTGTTACCATCCACGAAGATGGTTATGCTTATTCCCGCTATACGATTTACACTGATTTGGAAGATATTTTAAAGCAGGAGGAAATTACCCTTTCGGAAGATGACAAATGCGAGTTTACCGGTTTTGAGGATCACGAGGCGGATATTTATATTACCCGTGCCTTTGAGGTTTCGGTTTCGGCTGACGGCGAGACAGAAACAGTTGTGATGACCGACGGTACAGTAGCCGACGCATTGGAAAAGGCGGAAGTGACCTTATCGGACGACGATTTGATCAACGTTTCATTATCTGAACCGGTAAGCAGTGAGACAAAAATTCAGGTCAACAGAGTTACCTTTGAGGAAAGCCAGGAAACCCAGGAGATTCCTTTTGAAACCGTGAATCCGGACATTCAGCCTACAGCCAACGGAAGGATCGTTACTCTAGTCGAGGGAGAAAATGGTGAAAAACTTATTACCAAGCGCACTAAACTGGTTGACGGAGAAGCGGTGGAAACCACGGTCGTTTCAGAAGAAGTGACCAAAGAGCCCGTCAATGAGGAACTTGGAGTCATGGAAACCGTTTATATCGGCGGAGAAAAAATGGAGTTTTTGGCCGAGGAAGCACCGGTGGAATTAGATGCCAACGGAATTCCGGTAAATTATGCCTATAAAGTGACCGGAAAGGCGACTGCCTACAGCGCATTAGGCCGTCCCACCAGTTTGACTCCTGGTGCGGTCGCGATGGATTTAAGTCGTTTTCCCAGAGGGACAAAGCTTTATATTGTTTCTTCTGACGGAAGCTATGTCTATGGTTATTCCACTGTCCGGGATACCGGAACAGCCGTCAATAATGGAAGCGTTTTAGTGGACTGCTTTTTTAACACTTATGCAGAGAGCGTTCAGTTTGGCGCAAAGACTGTAGATGTATATGTTTTGAATTGATGAGCATACTTGGTTTGACAGCATAATTCATGATTTTTTGAAATAAGAAAAAAGGTTCCGGCAGATCAATCTGCTGGAACCTTTTTCTATGTTTCAGTTCCTATATTTTTCTTTAACTGAAAAGAAATGGTTTGCAGCAAATATGCGGATTTAATTCGTTTCCTAAAAATTCTCTCCGAAAGATAAACTGTTATTTTACTGATTAAAAAACAGAAATTTATCTTTTTATGTGGGGGTACCGACCCCCACACCCCGGCTCAATTTTGCTCGCCCAAAATTGAGAAAAAGGGCGCCGCTCAGTCGCCGCGGAGGCTGTGGTGTGGGTCTTTGAAGT
>CALWNT010000025.1 GCA_944382885.1 uncultured Clostridia bacterium
GGTCGTTCCTACCTTACTCTATACACACTTTTTCTTTCTGTTGTGTTTCCTGTACCTATTCGCCCTCCTTCCTCCACGCAATACACCGCTATACACAGATATAACCCTGCTCCATTTTAGGATATCCGAGAAGAATCGTATCGTACTG
The DNA here is from genome assembly GCA_944382885.1 of uncultured Clostridia bacterium. GTDB lineage: Bacteria > Bacillota > Clostridia > Oscillospirales > Ruminococcaceae > Massiliimalia. Next base: position 149 of record CALWNT010000025.1, read on the forward strand.
GTCTGGATTTTCTATGTGGGAAGCCAGTTCCGGGCGAGCGTTTTCATCCTGTTCATCGGCGGCTTGATCTACTAAAGAATCATGATCCAACGGGTATTGCTGTACGGTCTCAATTTGAAAGAGCTCCCCGCCTACGGTGTTCTGGATGATATTGGCCATGTATTCCACATTGCCCATCACCTCTCCGTCTTCTACAACAATGCTGGCTCCGGCGATTGCGTCAACACCGTCTGTATCCACGTCTTCCGGCATGGTGAAGTAGGCGATGAGAATATTGGAACCGTTTTCTGTATTAGCTGTACTATTGGCGGAGCTTTCTTGGTCTGACTGAGAAGATGCTGAGGATTCTGAGGAACTGGAAGAGCCGTCCTGCTCGGTGGAGCAGGCGGTAAGGGCACTGGTCAAAGTCAACGCCAACAAAAGGGCAAGCAGTTTTTTCATTGCAGTTACCTCCAAAACTGATGAAATTACAGATTCAGACTATCCAGCCAGCTTTGTACATCCTCTTGGCTGACGCTGGAGGGAAACCGCTGGCCCTCCAGCCAGTTCCCTGTTCCCGCCATGTCTGCCAGCAGCGTTCCGCTTTCCCCTAAGCCTGAGCTGACAGAGGTTGCGAAAGGAATGACCGTTTTACCGGTGAAATCGTTTGCTTCCACAAATCCGTCTACCGGCCACGCGGCGATTCCCCACCAAATGGGGTAACCGATAAAGACAGTATCATACTCTTCCCAGTTTTCTACAGTATCCGCTACCAGTTCTACATCACGGGCGTCTGGATTATCGTGCTCATATACCACGCGGCTGTCATTATTGGAGTAGTTTAAATCCTCCTCTGTATAGGGATCGGCTGGCTCCAGCTCAAACAGCTCTCCTCCGGTGATTTCGGCGATATAATTTGCCGCCTGCTCGGTATTGCCGGTTGCGGAATAATAGACTACCAGAGTTTTGCCGGTTTCAGAGGCCGTATCCGAATCGGCTTCGCTTTCCAGTGCAGAGGATGTATTTTCCGATTCAGCTGACGGAACGCTTTCAGCAGGCTCGGAAGAAGATCCCGATGTTCCGCTGCTGCATGCGCCAAGGCTGAATACCATTACAAGACTCATCAATAATGCGGTTAACTTTTTCATTTGAAATACTCCTTTCATTCAAAACACTCTTGAAAGATTTCCAGAATTTCTTCTTTCGTCATTTTTTTGTAGCTGCCTGCAGAAATGCCGCAGGAACCGGCGATTTCCTGAAGTTCTGACCGATTAGAAACGCCCAGCTCCTTTAAGGTTGTAGGCAGCCCAATCTCTTGGATAAAGTCTGCCAGGGCGTCGCTCCCAGCTGCTGCCAGTTCTTCATCGCTTTTGCCGTCACGGGCGATTCCCCAAACATTTTCAGCAAACCGGACAAATTTGGGAAGGCCTTCCCGGTAGATGTGACGGTAATAGACTGGATGCAGAACCGCCAGACCACAGCCATGATTGCAGTCGGTATAAGCCCCCAGCTGATGTTCCATATTGTGGCATTCAAAGTCACACTTCTTGCCCATTTTGATGATGCGGTTTTCCGCCATGGTGGAATCCCACATCAGATTGCTGCGGGCAGTGTAGTCTGTGGGATTTTTGATAGCGATCCGCAGATTTCGGATTACGCTTTTCATCAGCGCTTCCATAAGGTCGTCAGAGACGTTGTCTTCATTGGGTTCGCTGAAGTAAGTCTCCATAATATGGCTCAAAATATCAAATCCACCGGAAACCATCTGTTTTTGCGGGACGCTGTAGGTATAGGTGGGGTCCATCAACGCAAACTTTGGATTCAGTTTGGGATAATCCCGGCCGGTTTTGATTTTCTTTTCTGTATTGGTAATGACAGCGCCGCCGTTGCACTCGCTTCCGGTGCCCGCAACTGTGACAATTACGCCCAAAGGAAGGGGTTCTGTCTGGATAATTCCGGGACGGGCCCAGAAATCCTCCCAGATGTCGCCGTCATACCGGGCAGCCAGAGAAATTGCCTTGCAGCAATCCATCACTGAGCCGCCGCCGATGCCGAGAATCATGTCTGCGTGGACTTCTTTTGCCAGGGCGGCGCCTTCCAGTACTTTTTGATAGGTGGGGTTAGCCATGATGCCGGGAAATTCCACCACTGTTTTTCCCGCCTTTTCCAAAATCCCTACGACTTCGCCGTAAATACCGTTTTTCTTGATGGAACCGCCTCCATAAGCCAGCATGACTGTAGAATAGGACCCTGTCAGACAGGTAAGGTATTCCTGAACGCAGCCCTTTCCAAAGTAGACCTTTGTGGCGTTTTGAAAAATAAAATTATTCATGTGAAATGCTTCCTTTCTATATAGTATTGAAGATATAAATAAATCCTGTTTTACATTTGCGCCTCCCAAAAGGCGACGGCATCATTGATCCAGCCCTGGGCGGCAGTACCTGTTCCCAATCCAAATCCATGACCCAGTCCGGGATAGTGGTGAAACTCAGTAGGGATACCCAAATCATTCAAAGCTTCCAGCCTTCTCTGCATGGTACGCCAGTTGGCAATGCCGTCATTTTCTCCCACGCAGGCATAGGTAGGCGGGTCGTTTTCCGTATAGTCAGAAAGGCCTGTATACTGCATTACCACTGCGCCGGGCTGAGGCAAATCATCCCCTCCGAAAGCCGATGGTCCATAGGAACCGAGCCACGCCGCCATCCTGCCTCCCGCGGAGCCTCCCCAGAGAGAATAGCAATCGGTGTTTACTTCCAGCTCCTGCGCATGTTCGAAAATGAAACTGATGGCGCGCGCCAAATCTTCACAGGCCGTTTGGGCACCGGGACGATAAATCAGAGCGAAAGCGTGATATCCCATTTGGGAAAGTTCCAGCGCATGGGGGAAGCTGTCCTGCATGGCCCCCACATAGGCGAATCCGCCGCCCGCATTACAAACGGCAAATCTTGCGCCGGGCTTCCCTTTGAAGAAGAACAGGCCGGTGTTCTCCTCTTCGGGATCGGCGGCTTTTTCTTCCTCTGTGTAGATATCGTAAAATACTGTCTCGCCCCCTTGGGCATGGCTTTTTAGGTAATTGGTAATTTCCACCGTCTTGTTGGGGTCGATGTTCTGATACCAGGTAAGGGAGAGGTCTTCCAAAGTGTCTCCGCTATAGTAGCCGCTGTCTACGGGAAAAATCAATCTTCCGTATGTGCCAAAGACAGGATCGTTGACAACGTCTGTAATAGGGGTATTCAGGGTATAGGCTCCATTTGTGGATTGTTCCGACTGCATGGAATCCGAACCTCTCGTTTCCTGATTTTGACTGCTGTCTAATCCCCTTTCCCGAGCTCCTGTACTGCATCCGGAAAAGCAAAAAAGCATGCAGAGAAACGCCGCGAACAAAGCCGATTTTCTCATTTTTTCACCAGCCTTTCATGTTTCTGCCTTTATTATAAAAAAATCGAGACCTGTGCAGAAGTCTCGATTCGTTATGATGTTGATACCCAAAGGTTAAAAGTGATTTTCTGTTCTTTTTTAAAAAGACTGTTTTATGAGGGGGTAACATTTTATGTGAAAGATTCTTTACGATTTATCACCAAAGAAGTTTGGATTGTCACTTTAAGCTCTTAATTTGTGGTTTTGATGCTCATTTTTGGAAAAAAGAGCATCCCGCCCGATTTTCATCGGACGGGATGCGGCTTGTGTTCTTCTAAGGATTCGGTTATCTCAAATCGTAAAACATAATGTAGATATCTTCATAATCTCCATTTCCCCTGCGGTAACCTCCCGGAATGATGCCGACTGTGGTGAAGCCGCATTTCTGATAGAGGGAGATAGCGGAATGATTAGACGCCACCACTGCATTAAACTGAAGTCCGCGAAAGCCGTCTAATTTGGCTTTTGCAAGGCAGTCTCTTACTAATTTTTCCCCGATCCCCATACCCCGACAGCCTTTGGCCACGCCAAAGGAAGCGTTGGCAATATGCCCTGCTCTGCCGATGTTATTGGGATGGAGGATATAAAATCCCACTACGGTTTCCCCCTGCTTTGCGCAGGTGACCCGGGTCTGTCCAGAGAGAAACTCTTTCATTCCTTCGGAAGAATAGAGCGCTTCGCCGGGAAAGGCGTTTCCCTGCTGTGTAATTTCGTTCCAGATTTTCCGAACGCCTTCTAGGTCTTTCTCACGATATGGTTCTATTGTAAGCTGCATACATTCCCCTTCTTTTCCTGAGCATAATACAACGGCTTTCCGGCTTGGGCGAGCATAGGAAAGGTTCTGTTTTTATGGTAACACAGAAGCTGCGTTTTGGCAAACGCGCCAAAAGTTTCCAAGAAGATTAAGGAAAAAATAAGTTCCTTTGAGTTTACTAATCCGAATAAATCATGTATAATATGTTTTGTTTCGTTCACAGTTTTATCACAAACAAAACACTTTTGGATTGACCGATGGGTTTGGTCCCAAAAGAATGTCTCATTCAAAAGCAAAACATATGGAAACGACAGAACTGTCATGAAATTGGAAGTGAGTTTTTGGTTATTGTATTCGTGATCGATATTTTCGATGTAAAGAAAAACGGCACTACCATGACCGCCAGAAGGTTTGCCGAATATCTTCGCAAGAAAGGGCATGAAGTGCGGGTGGTTTCTACCGGGGAACCTGCGCCGGACAAATTTTTGGTTCCGGAAAAGCATACGCCGATTGTCAATTATTTTTCTCAGAAGCAGAGCTTTGTCTTTGCCAGACCGGTGGAAAGCACTCTGAGAAAAGCGCTGGAAGGAGCGGATATCGTCCATTTGTTCCTGCCAATGGGGCTGGAGCGCAAAGCGTATCAGATTGCCCGGGAAATGGGGATTCCCTGCAGCGCGGCCTTTCATCTTCAGCCAGAAAACATTACCTTTAATATCGGGATGGGAAACTGGAAATGGCTTTCCGATCAGATTTACTTCTGGATGTATCGTATGTTTTACCGCCATTTTGACCATATTCACTGCCCGTCCCATTTTATTGCCGAGCAGCTGAAACTTCATGGTTATCGGGCGAAACTACATGTGATTTCCAACGGAATTACTGACGAATTTACCCCGTTGCCTCAGCCTAAACCAATTCCGGAAGAGGGAGAGCCCTACCATATCTTGATGATTGGACGGCTTTCTCCGGAAAAACGGCAGGACCTGATTATTTCCGCGGCGCTCCAATCAAAATATAAAGACCGTATCCAACTCCATTTTGCCGGAACCGGCCCCAGGGAAGGTGCGCTGAGAAAGCTTGCCTCGCCTTTAAAGCATTCGCCCACGTTCGGCTATTATCAAAAGGAAGAGCTGCTTCAATTGATCCATTCCTGCGACCTATACATCCATGCGTCAGATGCGGAAATTGAAGCGATCGCCTGTTTGGAGGCAGTGGCCTGCGGATTAGTTCCGGTTATTTCAGATTCCAAACGTTCCGCGACCTCTCAATTTGCCCTGGACGGGCGAAGCACCTTCGCGGCGGGGGATGCTTCCGATCTGTCGAAAAAAATCGATTACTGGATGGAACATCCCGAAGAAAAACAGAAGATGTCCGCCCTCTATGCCGAATCTGCCGGGCGGTATTCCATCGATTCCTGTATTCAGGCGGCAGAAGAGATGTTTCATGAGACGATACAGGATGATCACAACAGAATGGAGCGTTTAAATGGATCGGAATAATCCCGTTTGGGTCAGGTTCCTCCGCTGGTGCCTGTACTATCTGGTATTGGTGCCGGTGCTCTTTTGTATCCTGAAATTGGGCTTTGGCCTGAAAATTGTTGGCAAAGAGCATTTTCGCCGGGATCGGGGGAGCGTGATTACCTGCAACCATATTCATTATCTGGACTGTACCATGATCGTATTGGCGGCGTTTCCCAAGCATGTTACCTTCGCCACCTTAAACAGCAATTTCCGGATGCCGGTGGTAGGGTGGCTCTTAAGGCAGTTTGAGTGTGTGGCGGTAGGAGAAAATCTCAAGGAAACCAGAACTTTTTTAGAGGACGCCAAACGCCGGCTGAAAGAGCAAAAATCGGTCTGCCTCTATCCGGAAGGGGAACTGGAACTGTATTCCCATCAAATCCGACCTTTTCAGAAAGGGGCCTTTTCCTTGGCCGTAAATGCTAATGCGCTGATTCAGCCGGTGGTACTCCATCAGCGCCGGCCAAAAGGACTGTGGAGGCTATTCAAACGCAAGCCTCTTTTTACCTTGGAGATCCTTCCCGTCATCATGCCGGAAGAACTGCCGGAGGGATTGTCTGCTCAGCAAAAATACACTTGTCTGATGGAGAAAACCTCTCTCAGAATGAAGCGCGCCCTTGATCTGGAATAGATTTCTCTCAAGCAGGTGAACATTGTCCGTTCACATGCAGCTTGCAACAAAATGATAGTGGGACCGTCTTTTTTACGAGATGGTTCAGAAACATCTTTTTCTTTTTTTAAAAGTGTCGCAAAGCCCGGTATCATGGGCTTTGCGATTTTTTTAATGAAAGAAAAACAGATGATCCTTCTAGGGGAGAAGAAAATAAAACCACCAAGTTGTTCATAAACTAGAAAAATAAAGTAGTATATTTGTACAAAAAGTAGATTTCTTAATTTTTTTGATGTAAGGGCTTCCATTTTAAAAAAAATGAGTTAAAATGTATCATACATTAAAAAAAGCATTTGTAAAAAAGATGCTTTTCCACCCGTTTTGCATCCTGCCGGAATCGAAAAGCAAGGCTTGGAATCTGCGGAAAAAACCGACCTTTTTGAACCTGAAGGACGCCGAACAAATTGAAAAGAAATTAGGTGATGAAATGTTTCAGTTAAGATGGATCTGGGAAAACATGAAGGGTTTTCAGAAACGATACATCTTCTGCCTGTGCTCCACGGTGGTGCTTGCGATTATGCAGTTGATTAACCCCGTAATTACCCAGCGGATTGTGGACGAGGTCGTCATGAAGATTCCAGGTGCAGAGAGTATTGAACCGTTAATTTCTACCCTGGTGACTTTGATTATCGTGATGATTCTCTTTACTGTCGTGAGAACTTTGTTGGGCTATATTTCTTTGGTAACCTATGAAGATTGTGCCCAGAAATTTCTCTATCGGGTCAGAGGAGTCTGTTTTAAAAATCTTCAGAAACAGGACATGAACTTTTATGACAACAACCGTACCGGTGATTTGATGACCCGTATGACGGGGGATATGGATATGGTGCGTCATGTCATCTCCTATGTTACAAGGATGTTTATCGACTGTTTTAGCCTGTTCGCCGCAACGACGATTTACATGCTCTCCAAAGACGTGCTGTTTACTTTGAGTATGCTGCTTGTCACGCCGTTTATTTTTTTGGTGACCAGAAAGTTTTCTAAAACGGTAAAGCCTCTGTATATCGACCTGCGTGAACGTCTTTCCCGTTTGAATTCCAACGCCCAGGAGAATATTTCCGGAAATCGCGTGGTAAAGGCTTTTGCCAGAGAAGAGTATGAAAAGGAAAAATTTGATGAGAAAAACCGGGACTATAAGGAAGCAAACCTTAAGGCTTCTCTGACTTGGATTCACTATTATCCCTTTGTAGAGGGACTTTCCCAGGCGATGAGCCTTGCTGTTCTGATTGTAGGCGGTATCTTTATGATCAACGGGCGGATTTCCTCCGGTACCTTTTTGGCCTTCAACTCCCTTTCCTGGACGCTTTCCAACCCCATGCGGACGCTGGGAACCCTCTTAAACGACTTGCAGCGTTTCTTCGCCAGCGCCAGTAAGATTATTGAATTATATTATGTGCAGCCTGATATTAAAAATCCAGAAAATGCAATCGTGCCGAAGGGCGGCGTGACAGGAAATATCAAGTTTGAGGACGTTTCCCTAAAGCTCCACGGAAATCTGGTGCTGGATCACATCAATCTGGACATCAAGGCCGGCCAAACGGTGGCCATCATGGGAAGCACCGGTTCCGGAAAGACCACTCTCATCAGCTGTATTACCCGTTTCCGGGATATCACCTCAGGGAAGCTGACGGTAGACGGTATTCCGGTGAAGAAGTTCGATTTGAAGACCCTGCGGCATAATGTCGGGGTGGCGAATCAGGATGTATTCCTGTTTTCTGATACCATCGACGGGAATATCGCTTATGGAAATCTGGAACTCTCTGAGGAAGAGGTACATCATTTTGCTGATCTGGCTGCGGCCGACTTCATTGATAAAATGGAGGAAGGGTACGACACCATTGTAGGGGAACGCGGTATGGGTCTGTCCGGCGGGCAGAAACAGCGTATCGCTCTGGCCCGTGCCTTGGCCGTGAAGCCTCCGATTCTGATTTTGGACGACACGACTTCTGCGGTTGACTTGGAAACAGAAAAATATATTCAGAACAGTCTGCGGAATCTGGATTATCCCTGTACCAAGATCATTATCGCACAGAGAATTTCCACCACCAAGAGCGCGGATAAAATTATCATTATGGATAAAGGCCGCATTGTGGAGGAAGGCACCCACGAGGAGCTTGTCAAACACGGCGGTTATTATTCTGAGGTCTTTGCGCTGCAAAACGGCCTGACGATGGAAGAAGTACTGGGAACACAAGGGGGTGCTGTAAATGGCTAGAAATAAATTTGACGTTGACGAAAAGCTGGAATCCCCTTTTAGTCTAAAGCACTTAAAAAGAGCGTCCGTCTACATAAAAAAACATACCAAGACGATGATTATTTCTTTGACGCTGTCCGCCTTGTCCGCGGTCTGCGCCCTGTTTAGCCCGAAGATTTTGCAGTATGCGGTAGACCATACCGTCCCCAATAAGGACTATAAGGAGCTGGCGGTGCTGGCGGTTTTGATGATACTGACCATTTTAATCAGCATTACCTTTGCCTGGAAGCGCTCCCGGATGATGACGATGGTGGGACAGTCGATCATTTACGACATCCGCCGGGATCTGTTCGCCCATTTGCAGAAGCTCCCCTTCCAGTATTACGACGACCGCCCCCACGGAAAAATCCTGGTGCGTATCGTCCACTATGTCAACAACGTTTCCGACATGCTGTCAAATGGGATTATCAACTTTGTCCTGGAAATTTTTAACGTAATCTTTATCGCGGTGTTCATGTTTACCACTGACGTAAGGCTGACTTTTGTAGTGCTGGCGGGGATGCCGGTACTGGTGTTCGTCATCTTTATGATCAAGCCCCGTCAGCGCCGGGCCTGGCAGAACGTGAGCAACAAGAGCTCTAACATGAACGCCTATATTCAGGAATGTATCGACGGTGCGAAGATCGTCCAGAGCTTTACCCGTGAGGAAGAAAACGAGAAAATTTTCGATAGGCTCAATCGTGCCTGTCAGCAGGCTCAGATGAAAGCCGTGCGGATCAGCAACCTGGTTTGGGCATCTGTAGATACCATTTCCGTTTTGGTGGTTTCCCTGATGTATATGGTGGGAATCGCCTGGACAGTGCCGGCTGTTACCTTTGGTATCCTGCTGGCGATGGGAAGCTATGCCTGGAGATTCTGGCAGCCGATCCTGAATATGGCAAACCTTTACAACAACTTTGTCAACACTATCGCTTATCTGGAGCGTATCTTCGAGACAATGGACGAACCGGTTACCGTAGACGACAAGGAAGGCGCAAAAGAGCTTCCGGAAATTACCGGTCAGGTCACCTTCCGGGATGTGACCTTCTCCTATGACGGTCATGTCAACGTGCTGGAAAATGTCTCTTTCGATGTAAAGCCGGGTGAAAACATTGCCCTGGTCGGCCCCACCGGAGCCGGGAAAACCACGGTGGTCAATCTGATCTCCCGTTTTTACAACATTAACGGCGGTGAAGTACTGATCGACGGCTACAACATCGCGGATGTCACCCTGCATTCTCTCCGCGCTCAGATGGGGATCATGCTTCAGGACAGCTTTATCTTCTCCGGCACGATTATGGATAATATCAAGTACGGCCGTTTGGACGCCACCGACGAAGAGGTGCGGAAGGCCTGTGAGACGGTTCGTGCCGCGGAATTTATCGAAGAGTTTGAGGACGGCTACTATACTGAGGTAAATGAACGAGGCAACCGTCTGTCCCAGGGACAGAAGCAGCTGATTTCCTTTGCGAGAACCTTGTTGGCCGACCCGAAGATTTTGATTTTGGATGAAGCGACTTCTTCGATTGACGCGAAAACGGAGAAGCTGCTGCAGGAGGGCTTGCAGAATCTTTTGAAAGGAAGAACCTCCTTCATCATCGCACACCGTCTTTCTACCATTCGCCACTGCGACAAGATCATGTATATTGCCAATAAGGGCATTGCCGAATGCGGCAACCATGATGAACTAATGGCGAAAAAAGGCGAGTACTACAAGCTTTATACCGCTCAGCTGGAAAAATAATTGATTTTATCCCCCTGCCAGAATCTCTGGCAGGGGGATTTTGACTTAGCAATCACGAAAGCAAATATAAAAATTTTTTGAAAAAGGAATAAAATTTTTATAGAAACCCTTTGAAATTTGTGTTAAGATAAGTGAGAATTCAGAAAGCCGCGGATTTTGTCAAGCAAACAGCGGCTAAAAATAGAATAGCATGATTTGGTGTCCGCAGAAATGCGGGAGAATTGGGAAGCCCGGTGGAAATCCGGCGCAACAGCCATTACTGTAATTCACAAAGAGAAAACCAAAATGCCATTGGAACGGTCAAGCACGTTGTTCTGAGAAGGCGGTTTTCTTCGGCTCCAGCCGTAAGTGATAAGTCAGGAAACCAGCCAAATCAGTTGGGATAAAGCAACGCTCTTTGGGCAAGGGAGGAGTGGTTGATTAGAGAAGCTGTGTAATATTGCGGCCTTTTTGCGCTTTCTCCCAAATGGGAGAAAGCGCTTTTTTTGTAGCAAAACAGAAATTTATCTTTCTATTTAAAAAGAACTTTTTCTCTATCACTTTCTTTCAGAGAAAGAAGAAAGCTATGCGGGGAGCCGCCCCGCACGCGGCCTACTTTTGATGTCCAAAAGTAGGCAAAA
>CALWNT010000026.1 GCA_944382885.1 uncultured Clostridia bacterium
GTCGACCATCTCACCGTATATTCCGGATTGGCGGACGCAGTTAGTTCCCTGTTTGGAGGCGGTCCGGTCGAAGCGATTATTTCCGCTACCGGCGCAGCGCCCCATGCGGTATGGTCTGGTGTTATCATGATGACAATTATGGCCTTAATTTTGTTCTTTGGACTGCTTCCCAAAATCGGAAAGTATGTGCCGAGCCAGTCTATCGCAGGCTTTTTGTTTATTCTCGGTGCATTTGTAACCATCCCCGGAGACGGAGCCGCGGCCTTTGCTACAGCGGAAGCAGGCGGTTCTATCATCGCGGCAGTTACTATGTCTGTAACAGCAGTGTTTGACCCGTTCTTCGGAATGCTGGCAGGAATTGTGTTAAAACTGATTATCAGCCTGACTGGTTTAGCACTGTAAAAGAAAGGAAGAAACAGAATGGAAAACTACTATACTTTAGAAGTGGCGGGAGTTACCCGTCAGCTGCCTATCATGCAGATATCAGACAGCCTGGCCATCGCCAGCTTTGTCATTTTGGGAGACTGTGAAATCGTCACACAGTCCGCGCCGCTGATTGAAAAGAAGCTTCCGGAAGTAGATTATATCGTCACCGCGGAGGCAAAGGGAATCCCTCTGGTACATGAACTCTGCCGTCTGCGGAATCTGCCGTACTATATTGTAGCAAGAAAAAGCATCAAGCCTTATATGAGTCATCCCCTGACCGACGAAGTGGTCTCCATCACAACGCAGAAGACCCAGACCCTTTGCCTGGATGGAAAGGACGCAATGCTTTTAAAGGGAAAGAAAGTCGCCATTGTGGATGATGTAATCTCTACCGGAGAATCCCTCTCAGCTATCGAGCGCCTGGTAGAAAAGGCCGGAGCTGAAATTGTTGCAAAAGCCGCCATTCTCGCAGAGGGGGATGCGGCAAAACGGGAGGATATCATCTTCCTCGGAGAACTCCCGCTGTTTCCGATTGAAAAATAAACATTGATATTGATCTCAAAAACGGCTTCGGATAATGCACCGAACCAGTAAAACTGGAGAATAGACAAAACGGCCCCCTGTGTAGGATAGTAACTACACAGGGGGTATTGTGATGCAGAAACGGAAATACACACATATGAAGCACTTAGATGACCTAATTAAGTCCATGCGGCAGAGCGGAATGACACTATGGGAAATTACAGATGAACTGGGATTCAGCTATAAGCAGCTTCGAGATTGGTCATACAGGCATAACCGAGAAAAGAGAACTATTCTCTAGAGAAATATTCTCTTAGGAATGCCGCCCAAGGCTAAGGATCGGCCGATATGTTTTTAGGCAGCGCAAAGCCCGCCTATTGTAGGCGGGCTTTGGTTTTCCATAAAATCCAAAATTAGTCTATCACAGCGTATTGGAAGGTGAGAAGGCCGTTTTCCTGATTGACAAATACTGAGGAGACATCCGAACTTGTAATCAGGTAATCCGATTGATAATACATCGGGATAAACACGCCGTCGTTTAATAATTTCTCTTCCGCCTGTTTTGCCTGCTGAATCGCCGAATCGGTACTGGCGTTTAAAAGGATCTGCTGAGTCAGCCGGTCGTATTCCCCATTTTGATAGCCAACCAAGTTTTGGCTGTTGCCGGAAGAAAAGGCGTCTAAAACCGAAAGAGGGTGATTGTACTCCGCTTTTACACTGACAACCGCCATATCATAATCGCCTGAAGCGAGTCTTTCTTCATACTCCTCTTGGGGCAAAACCTCAATGGTAAAAAAGAGATCCAGCTTCTGAACCAGCTGGGAGATATAGGAAAAATAGGTTTCGTGACGCACCTGCTCGCTTTCTTCCATAATCACAGTCAGATCCAAATTATTCACACCCAGCTCGTTGAGAGCCGCGGTATAATACTCTCTTGCGGTGGCTTCATCATAGGGGACACCGGAAAGATCGGCGGTAAGTTCCTGATAAGGCTCTCCGTCAAGGGATACTCCCGGAGGAACCACCCGATCAGCAGAAGTCAGATTTTTACTCAAGATTTCCTGATAACGGCTGCGGTCAAAGCAGGAGGCCATCGCCAACCGGAAATTCCTATTTTGCATTGCTTCCTTTTGGAAATTAAAACTCAATCCCCATACAGTATTTTCCATTTCGGTGATATTTTCTTCCCCATAGTCGTCTGACATATCTTCTCCGGACAGATATGCGTTGGTGGTGCCGGAAGTAAACCGTTCCAGCCGTTCTTCTTCATCATAGCAGGTCCAAAGGGCAATGCGGTCTAACTGAATTTCATCAGCGGCATGATAGTTTTCGTTTTTTTCCAGCCTTAAATATCCTCCGTCTTCATGCAGCCATCTGGTCAGCTGATACGGACCGCTGGTAATCAGTTTATCCGCCTCTAACCCATATTCTCCCTTGCAGGCAAGAAAAAACGCCTCGTTGCAGGGCATCGCCGGAGCCGTTGTCAAAAGCTGCAAAAACAGTGCGTTGGGATATTCCAGATGGAAGACCAACTGGGTATCGGACAGAGCCTCCACTCCTACCTCGGAAGGGTCTAATCTCCCTTGTGCGATCTCCTGTCCGTTTTCAATGCAGTAAAAGGAGGAGGCGGCAACCGAAGCGGTGCTGGGATCAAACAAACGCTCAAAGGCGAACACAAAATCTCCTGCAGTCAGCGCCGTGCCGTCAGACCATTTCAGATTCTCTCTCAGCGTAAAGGTATACGTCAGCCCGTCCTCGCTTATGGTGTAGTCCTCGGCCAAACCGTTTTTGAGTTTTCCATCCTTCCCTACCGTCAAAAGCCCTTCAAACAAGCTATTGATCGCGGTAAAGGCAGACTGGTCCGAGGCGCACTGAGGATCTACCGTGATCGGTTCCTCCTCCAGGTCATAAACGATTACGGTATCTTCTCTGCGGGAACACGCAGTAACTGTCAAAGCCATGAGCAAAGCCATGACAGCGGCAATCCATCTATATTTCACAAGTAAACTCCCCTGTTATCTCTATTTCCATTTTCATTTTCCTGATTTTTCCCTATTATCATATGGGTTCAGGCCACAAAAAATCCATTTTTCACTATCATTTTTTCGTCCAAAAAATTCCCGGCCTTGTTTTTTCCTTCAGACGGCCTTATTGCTGGCAAAACAGCTTGTATTGGGACGACGAAATCCGACAAAATTCAAAATTATTTCAAACTATATTATAGCATTTGACTTATTTTTCCACAAGGCGTATTTGCAAATAATTTATCTGAGAAAAATGAAATATGTATGAATTTTTGCATCGTAGTTTCTCGTTCTCCTCCTTTGTTCCCCGATTGCCTCTTCCCATGAATTCCTTTACTCCGTTGATGAGAAGCGGCTCAAAATCAAAGATTGTAAAAAGCCGATTTTTATTATAATCACTGTATGTTTCGTGTAATTCCTCTCATACTACATAATGGATATTTTTAAAAATGCGAGGGGTTTCAAATGGAGCAAGTAGTGATTTTGGGGGAAAGTCAAAACGATAAATTACTGCCCTGTTTAAAGCAGTTTTTGTCTCGTTATGCAGAAGCCTGCTGGTTTGACGGAACTGCTTTTCACTTTTCCGAAAAACCAGCTGAGGTCTTTTTCCATTACGTTCAGGAATTGGAACGACTGGAAGGGGGAAAAAGCATCCTGTTGCTTTTAAAAAAGGCAAATCTGAAAAAGGCCCGTTATCTTTCAGAAAAAACTACCGTTGTCATCGATTCCGAGAACCGAAAACAGTTAGAACAGATCCGCCGGTTCCCTGTCAATGTCGTTACCTTTGGCTTATCCGCAAAAGACACCGTTACCTTTTCCAGCCGGGAAGAACAAAGCGCCGTTGTTTCCCTTCAGCGCTCCGTTACTGCTCTGGACGGAGCTGTCTTAGACCCAATGGAGATTCCCTGCATCTTAAAGGGAAACTGCAGCGATCAGCTGATTTTGGGAATTGTTGCTATTCTGATTCTGCTTCATTTGATCGACAGTGAAAAAGAAGAAACCCTTTATTTTCCGGCTTCTTTTTGAAAATGGCTTTCAAAATTTTTGCGAAAACCATCGAAAGAAAATGAGTGCATCAGGTATTTCGCTTTCGAATTATCTTCTGATCTCTGCCTGAAATTTCCAGTTATAAAGTCAAAAGCCCGAGCAATAATAGTATTACAACGCAAGACAAATCAAAATTTTAAAATATTTGAGGAGTGTAAACACGATGTCTAACAATAGCAGCAACAAATTAGTAGTACCCCAGGCAAGAGAAGCAATGGATAAATTCAAAATGGAAGCTGCCAACGAAGTTGGCGTAAACCTGAAACAGGGTTACAACGGCGACTTAACCTCCAGACAGGCTGGTTCTATCGGCGGTCAGATGGTTAAGAAAATGATCGAATCTTACGAAAACTCTGTAAAATAACCCTCTTTACGGAGATGATAAAATCCCCTCAGCAACGAGGGGATTTTTCCTTTCCACCAAAGTTCTGCACTCTTTCCCTCTTAACTGCCGCAACAGCGCACAGAGCTAAAAAAGACGACAGAAACCCCTATTCCGTCTGTTCGGACGGAATAGGGGAACATTTCCGTTATGAAATTTTCTTAGAATTTGCCAGCTTTTGCTGCTTCTTCTACGAGTACTGCGCAAGCAACGGTAGCGCCAACCATCGGGTTGTTGCCCATGCCGATCAGACCCATCATTTCTACGTGAGCCGGTACAGAAGAGGAACCTGCAAACTGAGCGTCAGAGTGCATACGTCCCAGCGTATCGGTCATACCGTAGGAAGCAGGACCTGCAGCCATGTTGTCCGGATGGAGGGTACGGCCTGTACCACCGCCGGAAGCAACGGAGAAGTATTTTTTACCCATTTCGATACATTCTTTTTTGTAAGTACCTGCAACAGGATGCTGGAATCTGGTCGGGTTGGTGGAGTTACCAGTAATGGAAACGTCAACGCCTTCCTTGTGCATGATCGCAACGCCTTCACGAACGTCGTTTGCACCGTAGCAGTTTACTTTCGCTCTCAAACCGTTGGAATAGGATTTTCTGAACACTTCTTTTACTTCGCCGGTGTAGTAATCCATTTCGGTTTCTACATAGGTGAAGCCGTTGATTCTGGAAATGATCTGAGCAGCGTCTTTACCCAAACCGTTCAGGAGAACTCTTAACGGTTTCTGACGAACGTTGTTTGCTTTTTCAGCAATACCGATGGCGCCTTCCGCAGCAGCGAAGGATTCATGACCTGCTAAGAAGCAGAAGCAGTCGGTGTCTTCTTCCAGCAGCATTTTGCCCAGGTTACCGTGGCCTAAACCAACTTTACGCTGGTCAGCAACAGAGCCGGGAATACAGAAAGCCTGTAATCCTTCACCGATTGCAGCGGCGGCGTCAGCAGCTCTTTTGCAGCCCTTTTTGATTGCGATAGCGGTACCTACAATGTAAGCCCAGCAAGCGTTTTCAAAGCAGATCGGCTGAATTTTCTTTACCTGGTCATAAATTTCCAGACCAGCGTCTTTTGTGATTTTTTCTGCTTCTTCAATAGAAGCGATGCCATAGCTATTCAAAACAGAATTGATTTTGTCAATTCTTCTTTCGTAAGATTCAAATAAAGCCATTAATCGTTACCTCCTTAATTATTTATCTCTTGGGTCAATGATCTTAGCAGCGTCGTCAACGCGGCCGTACTGACCTTTGGATTTTTCCAGCGCGGTAGCGGCGTCATCGCCTTTTTTGATGAAGTCCATCATTTTGCCGAAGTTGACAAACTGATAACCGATGATCTGATCTTCTTCATCCAAAGCGATACCGGTTACATAGCCTTCCGCCATTTCCAGGTAACGAGGACCTTTTGCCAGAGTACCGTACATGGTACCAATCTGAGAACGCAGGCCTTTTCCTAAGTCTTCCAAGCCAGCACCGATCGGCAGACCGTCTTCAGAAAATGCGCTCTGAGTTCTTCCGTATACGATCTGTAAGAACAGTTCTCTCATAGCGGTGTTGATCGCGTCGCAAACCAAGTCGGTATTTAACGCTTCCAGAATGGTTCTGCCCGGCAGGATTTCACTTGCCATAGCAGCGGAATGGGTCATACCGGAGCAGCCCAAGGTTTCTACCAAAGCTTCCTGAATGATACCATCTTTTACATTTAAGGTCAATTTGCAGGCGCCCTGCTGAGGAGCACACCAGCCCACACCGTGGGTCAAACCGGAAATATCAGAAATTTCTTTTGCTTTTACCCATTTTGCTTCTTCCGGAATCGGAGCAGCGCCATGAGCAACGCCCTGTGCCACTGGACACATTTTTTCTACTTCATGTGAATAAATCATTTGAAAACTCCTTTCGGTCTCTCTAAGCAATCCTAGCTTTTAGAACGACATTCGACAGAATTTGTCATTGTCTTTATTTATTATAATATTTTTTGTCCTAAGAATCAAGGGTTATCCTGCTTTTTCTCCTGAGAATCCGTTCCGGCAAAGGGCAACACAAAGGAAAAGGCGTTTGGAACAATCTCCACCCACAGTTCTGTCCCGGTAGAGATCTCTCCGTCGCAGCAGATTTTCACCGGCGTCCGGGAAGTGACAGAAAGCCTGCGGCAGCGTCCGGCTGTTACCAAAGAAGCAAATTCTTCGTTTCCGATATGTTCCCCTTTTTTATATTTGCTCACAAGCTTGGCGATTTTGAAGCGGGATACCTTCCGCACACAGCAATAGTCCAATAAGCCGTCCCTGACTTTCGCCTGAGGAAGCGCCAGAAATCCCCCGCCGTACCGTCTGCCATTTCCCATCGCTGCCAGCAAAAACTCATCCTGAAGCTCTTCCCCGCTGTCCAGCGTAACGGTTAGGTGCATGCCCAGTTTATGTAAAAGGTTCCAAAACACCGACAGATAGTAGGCCATTTCTCCCCGAATCAGAGGCAGGCGTTTGAAGGCGGTCATCTCCGCGGCAATCCTGGCGTCAAAGCCCACATTGCAGATATTGACTCCATACCGGTATCCTGTTTTATGTCCCATGCGGATACAGTCGCAAAGGGTCGTCCCCCCGGTCATTAAAGATTCTATCCGCAAAAAATCCTGCGCCTGCCCAAAATTATAAATAAAATCATTGCCGCTGCCGCAGGGGTAACAGGCAAGCTCCGCATTTGGAAAGCCCATCATGCCGTTTAGTACCTCATTGAGCGTCCCGTCTCCTCCGCAGGCATAAAACCGCAGCCCTTTGTCCGGATGTTCCCGGCAGACACGGGCGGTATACTCTTTGGCATCCCCCACGCTCTGGGTCAGATAGGTCTCAACCTCGGTCTGC
>CALWNT010000027.1 GCA_944382885.1 uncultured Clostridia bacterium
CGGCTTTGGCATCCTTAAGCCCGATCATTTCATTCAGTTCGTCAATAGCACTGCCTTTTGGTTTTGCCTTGACAATCTCTGTGGATGAGATTTTGGCTTTCTCGTATTGTGGATAGACAGAATGGAGCAGCTTATGGTTATACCATTCTTCAAAAAGAGATTTTAATTGAACGGCACGATATAATTTTGTTTCATCTTCGATTTTGGCATATAACTGCCTGTCCGGGGCAATTCCGTATTCATCAGCGAGCATTTTGAAATATTCTTTTGCCCGTGTTCCGGAGGCTTTATTCTCGTATAATTCAATTAGAGGCAAATTTATCAGTTTTTCTAAAAACTTATCTTTGGTTTTGCTTGCTTCTTCTGGTATGCAAAATATCGTAAGAACCTTGTTCCTGAATTTCTTTGACGTATCGCATAGAGCTGTGATTAGTCCTTCACCCGGTCTTGCCCGATTACTTTCATTATCTTCCAACGGGGTATAATGAACAATTAGTGTACCGTTTTCACAGTTTTGGTAAAGCATATCATAAGAACGATCTGGCGGATTATCATTAGAATCAAAGTCAACACAGCAAATTCGTTTACTCTGAATCCGGCTATTTGCATATAAGGCTTCCAACAAAATACGGCAAATTTCTTTTTGATCGCTTCGATCATCACAGCACACAAGATAATGAACAGGATGCCCTTTCACACGGTTGACAGGACTTTCCGTATAAATGCGTTCAATTTCAGGCAGAATGGTTTCTTCAAAGAGCATTGCTTTTGACTTGTTTATTAAACTGTCTTTCGTAAGATTCCCATTCAGTAATTCTTCGTTATAGTCTGAATATAAATCATCCAGGTCGAAATCCTTTAGTATGTCATCACGGTTATTAACGAGTTTTCTTGCACCTGCCAGTGCTAAGGTGATTTTAGCTTTTTTTAATGTGGTCTCTTCCACAGATATATCCTTTATTTTCAGTTCTGTGGCGCTTATAAATTTCATAAACGCAGATGTTACATCTGCATTTGTTTTAAAAATTGCATAAAAACGTATTTTGTCGTCCTCTAAATTAGTTGTGAAAAAATAGTAATTCTTACCGTTTGCCTGATAATCAGTTTCGCTTTTTTCATAAAGATTTTCGACTAACAATTTATAATCCGTTTGTTCGTGATCCTGTGGCAATTTTTGATCGACCGTAGCAATAATATAATAAAACTGCATATGATATCCTCCGATTTTTAAATTTCTGTGTTGTGGGGATAGCATAGCACATATTATAATAAGACCTAATTATATAATTTTATATAGCGTATTTTGCAAAATTTCAGACAAATGAACAAATATCATTCCTTGTTTAGACTATAAACCGAGCAATATTACTATCAACTTTGACTTATATAGCCGTTAAAAGTATGTCTAAGCAATATTTGTATACCGTAAAATCATTTCCAAAGGATAAAACACCTTTGGGGATTTTTTATGCCCGCCAAAACCGGTGGGCATATTTTTTATTCTTTTTCAAAATGACTGTCCCTAAACACCCTCTGCCAGTAAAAACAAGTGAAGGGTATTTTTTGAGACGGACAATCTTTTCAAAAATTTTTCGAATTTTCTAAAAAACAGGTTGCGTTTTGACCTTCCAATTCCAAATAAGTGAAGGGACTTTTGGGGCAAGTAAAAGCAAACTATCTCGTAACTGAAAAAATATTTTTTCATTTTTTCTGAGAAACAGGGTGTCATTTGACTTTGCAATTCCAAATAAGTGAGGAGATCTTTTTACCAAATAAAAATTTTTTCTCTGAAAACCACAAAAACGGGTGTGCATTTGGATACCCTTTGTCCAAATGAGTGAAGAGGTTTTTTCATTCGTAATATTTTCCCGTTTAGGGTTGTCATTTGACCTCTCCCAGTGGGAATAAGTGAAATACCTTCTTACTGTACCTTGAAAATTAAATAATAATCCGAATGGGATATGACTGTGCCACGACCTTCCGAAAGAAGCGAGCACGGCGACGCCGCTTGACGAGGCAGGGATAGAAAAACGGCATTCGGGGAAAACGGCAGAATCTGTGAATTAGTGGATAATCAAATCATTCGGAGGTGGGAATCATGGTTATAAAAATCACATTAAAGCAATCAAAAAAGATCAACGCTCTCATCAAAAAGCTCTGCTGCAATTATGTGGACAGTAATTGTCTTTTGTTGGATGACGGCGAGGAGCACGCTTGCGTGCAGTGCATCAGCCGGTACGGGATCTACTGCAACTATAGTTTTTCCGCACCCCAGCTCCTGCTTCATAACAGTACCCCAGAGCAAAACGCGTATCGGCATAGCCTTGTTTTGAGGACTTTCGCAGTAGCTCCACGGCTGCTTTTTCCGTGGACGTTTTCACTCGAAAGAGCATTTGGGCAAGCTGAAACTGCGCTTTTGCGTCCCGCTTGTTTTGCGTATGTAATCTCCATCGTTTCTCTCCTTTTTCTCTTTGATAGAACCGGTATAGCGCAAGATTTAATAAGACCTTATTTAAAATCGAATTTATAGCTTAAAGCATAATTTTTCTTCGTCCCATTCTGTATGGATTGTGCCAAGCTTTCCCCAGTGATTTTTTGCAATGATTATTTCTGATTTATTTTCAAAATCATAGGCATAAGCCGTTCCTATTCCACGATCACATTTATGCGGTCGCCACAAAAACATAATGATATCACTATCTTGCACTGCAAAAGGCTCTTTTCCATAAAGAAGGGATTTTCTTTCCTGAAGATCATACAAAGTCGCCTTCCCCTCCGGATTATCCTCTGCACATCTTGATAAAACGCCTTTTACAAAGATTGAGACGGACAGTTCCAGCGCCAGATTCTTCAATTCCATTGCTAAAGAGTCATCCAGCAATTGATAATAATCGATCGCAATGACACAGCGACCGTTCATTTTTTTGACAATCTTGCGGATTGTATCGGCAGAAATCTCCGATTTATCATTTACAACGATTTTGCTGCAATCTAAACCTATGGTTTTCCATTTGTTAAGAAAATACTCTTTTGAACACTCCAGTAAAAATACGCATCCCGTTTTGCCGCTAGCTTTTACAAGATTGTCAACAAACTGTACAAACAGTGTAGTCATTCCATATCTGGGTCTTGCCCAAATCGTTGTCAGGCCGGGCTTTTCGATTATTTCGCATATTAATTTTTCGAAATTCACTGTGTTTTCCCCTTTTTTGTCTTTGGTGGAACCAGTATAGCACACTTTTTTCTTTGACCTGAGCGATTTTCAGCGGATGCAGAGAATGGCAGAAAACGGAGAGGTCGGGACGATCATCGTAAAGGATGTTTCCCGCTTTGGCCGTGAGCAGGTCGAGATGGGCAGACTGACACAGGTGGTCTATCCGTCTCTCGGCATTACCTTTATTGCCATACAGGAAAATGTCAATTCCACAACCGGCGAAGGAATGGAAATGTTGCCCTTTTACAGCATTTTCAACGAGTGGTATGCGGCGCAGACCAGCAAGAAAATCCGTGCGGTCAATGAACTGAAAGCCTCTCAGGGCAGACGGGTCGCTTCTATGGTTGCCTACGGATACAAGAAGCTCGAAGGCGACAAAGAGCAGTGGTATGTTGACGAGCCAGTGGCGCAGGTGGTGGGAAAAATATTTGCTCTCTGCCTTGCCGGAAAAGGCCCGACGCAGATTGCAAAGCAGTTAGAACGGGAGAAAATTCTTGTCCCTACCGCCTACTTTCATTCTGTGGGAAGAAAGACGAGCAACCCTGTTCCCGCAAATATCTATGGTTGGTGTGAAAGCACAGTAGAGTATATTCTGGACAATAGGCAGTACACGGGCTGTACGGTAAATGGAAATTCCACGACGGTCAGCTACAAGGTGCATAAGGTGATTGAGAATCCAAAAGAGGAAT
Source organism: uncultured Clostridia bacterium (assembly GCA_944382885.1). Taxonomy (GTDB): domain Bacteria; phylum Bacillota; class Clostridia; order Oscillospirales; family Ruminococcaceae; genus Massiliimalia. The sequence goes on from CALWNT010000027.1 coordinate 3,904, forward strand.
ACCAGATCATTCCCAAC
>CALWNT010000028.1 GCA_944382885.1 uncultured Clostridia bacterium
TTTCCACCAGAATAATCGGCGTTCCTGTTACGAACCGCCTCACCTTGATACTTTTCAGCGTCAGATAAGAAATCCCCACAGAGAGCAGCGCAAAAGTCACCAGCGGGACTGCCGTATGCCACCAGTCATCCTCCAGCCCCGTAGCCATATCCGCGGAAATAGAACCGATGGTAATGCCAATAATATAGTCGTAATAGGACAGCTGTGAAATCTGACGGTATCCCATCAGCTTTGTCAAAGTAAACAACAGGATCACCGAAAAAAATGAGCGGCACAGAAGTTCCAGCAATTCCATTTGATCCGTCCTCCCTCTTTCCTTCATACTGACTATAGTATGGGCAGACGACTGTAAAATATGTAAAAATTTTACTAAAGACCTGTATGCTCACTCCCAACGGCAGTTTTTTAAGTCAACCCTGCCGTTTTCCCGAAACGGCACTCCTTCTTTTTCCAATAGAACACGCTGCTGTGTCCAGCCGGGAACCGTTCTCCCCTGAGCATTTACCACCCGGTGGCAGGGAAGCCCTTCCGGTGCGAATTTCAACGCTTTTCCCACATGACGGGCATTTCTGGGATAACCGGAAAGCAGGGCGATCTGCCCATAGGTAGACACTTTTCCCCTGGGAATTTGAGACACGACTTCATACACCTTTCGGGCAAATTCCTTGCTGTCCATCCCATTCCCCCTTCGCCTCTTACAGTGCTTCTACAAAATGATTCGGATACTGATCCCAGTATTCCCTATAAGTGCCGCTTTTTCCGCCGTCAAAATCAATTTGATACATCCGAAAATAGACCATCTGATTTTTGGGCATCACACATTCTTCATAAGTATAGCGGTAGGTCATCCCGATTTTTTTCATGACTCCTCCGCTGTTGGGATTTTGAATATCGTGGGTCGCCGTCAAAAAGGGATACGCCCCATCTTTTTTCACCAGCTTCAGCAAAGCTTCCGCCGCTTCGCTGGTAATGCCCTGATGCCAGTATTCCTTCTTTAATCCGTACCCTAAATCGTGACTCGGCCCATCGCTTATCCCAATATAACCGATGGGAACATCCTTTTCTTTCAGGCAAATCGCATAATGATAACCGATGGGATTGCTGTAACGATTCAGATAGCGCTCGTACAAAAATCGTTCCGCTTCTTCCAACGTTTTCATCGGAAACCAGGGCAAAAAAGTATTTACCTCTTCATCCCTGAGAAGTTCATATACATCCGGCAAATCCTCCAGGGTAAACCTTCTCAAAATCAGCCGGGAAGTCATAAGGCGCGGGGTATTTTTCGGTCCATCCGGATCGAATTTCTGCTCTTTCATCCTATTCCTCCACTTCATTGACAATAGAGTTTGCTGTTACCTTTTTCATCGTAACATTTGTTAAAATCACGATAATTTTCTCGCCTTAAAGCAAAGGGAGAGCGGAAGCATTTGTGCTTTTCTGATCTTTGGATCATTATCGGCAGAAGACCCTATCGTTTCTCGATCGGTCTGTTCAATCATTTGTTCGATACAAAATCCCGCCTTCGCCAATGCATTGACATAAGTCGATATTTTTCGGTTGCAGAGAACAATCTCGCTTCCGTCTAAAGGGTGAGAAAAATAGGACTCGTCAAAATAACTCTTTTGGAAAATCAACTGGTTTTGAACTTTCTGCTCCTTCTGTTCACTAGGCACGGAAGAAACGCAGTAATTTAAGGTATGATGCCAGCTAAAGATAAAAATGCCGTCCTTTTTCAAATAGGAAGCGATTTTTTGAAAAGTTCCTTCCAAATCTGTTGTCCACCCAATGCCATAAATGGAATATACATAGTCAAAATAATTTTTCGGGATATTCAATTCCGACTCCATCGCCCCGCAAATCAGATTTGCCCGGTAACCGTTGCGTTCCAAATACGCTCTCGCGTTTTCGATCTGTTTTTGAGACAGATCAACGCCCCAAAGCTCCCCGGCATTCCTGTCTGCATGATATTTCAAGGAATGGCTGCTTCCGCAGCAGATATCCAGCATTTTTTTACCGGAGACATCTCCGAACAAATGAAGCTCGTCCTCCGTTGCAAACTTGACGCCATACATTGGTAAAGCGGTAGCTCCAAACCACGAATCCGCATTGGCATTCCAATAGGTTTGATTCACCTGAATAATGTGATCTTCCTTCCTCATATCTCCCCTTATAACCCCTTTTACGAAAAAGTTAAACTATCAACAAAACCCCGGAACAGTGCTCCGGGGTTTCGGGTTCTTTAATATTTCGGACGAGCTACATAAGAGGTGTGAAGAATCTCATGAGCCTTATGGCTTCCCGGTTTTTCCAGGAAGTTTTCGTAAACTTCTTTGATGGCCGGATTTTCATGAGATTTTCTCAGCGGCATATCAGCATCCATCTGATACAGCGCTTTCGCTCTCAGCGCTTTCAAATCCACAAAGTTTCTCACAGAAGCTGGCTGTGTAGGCTGTCCGCCGCCGTTGACGCAGCCGCCCGGGCAGGCCATTACTTCTACGATGTGGTAATTGGCTTCTCCGTTTTTAATTCTGTCAAGCAGGGTTCTTGCATTGGCAAGGCCAGAGCATACCGCCGCTTTCACTTCCATACCGCCTACATTGTAGGTCGCTTCCTTGATACCGTCTGTACCGCGGACTTCTGTAAAGTCCACTTTCGGCAGGGACTCACCAGTCAGGGTTTCAACCGCAGTTCTCAAAGCTGCTTCCATAACGCCGCCGGTAGCGCCGAAAATCACCGCCGCACCGGTGGATTCGCCCAGAGGAGCGTCAAATTCTTCATCCGGCAGATTCTGGAACATCAGACCTGCACGTTTGATCATTCTGGCAAGCTCTCTTGTAGTTAACGCCACATCTACATCAGGCACTCCCGCTGCGCTCTGATCCTCTCTGTCCACCTCAAATTTCTTGGCGGTACAGGGCATGATGCTCACGCAGAAGATATCTTTCGGATCAATCCCCATTTTCTGAGCATAATAGGTTTTGGTAATGGCGCCAAACATCTGCTGAGGAGATTTGCAGGAAGAAAGGTTATCTAAAAATTCCGGATAGAAATGCTCACAGAATTTGACCCATCCTGGAGAACAGGAAGTGATGATCGGCAGCTTTCCACCGTTTTTCACTCTCTCTACGAACTCATTGGCCTCTTCCATAATGGTGAGGTCAGCGCCAAAGTCGGTATCAAATACCTTGTCAAAGCCGAGCCGTCTTAACGCGGCAACCATTTTACCCTCTACATTCGTGCCGATCGGCATGTCAAAGGCTTCGCCCAGCGTCACGCGGACAGACGGAGCAGTCTGAACCACTACAAATTTATTGGGATCTGCGATAGCAGCCAACACTTCGTCGGTCTGATCCTTTTCAGACAGCGCGCCGGTAGGACATACTACGATACACTGACCGCAGGAAACGCAGTTGGTTTCTCCCAAAGGAGTCTCAAAAGCACAGCCGATATGGGTCGCCTGCCCTCTTTCGTTGGGGCCGATGACTGCCACGCCCTGATTCATTTTACATGCAGCTACACAGCGGCGGCAAAGGATACATTTATTGTTGTCCCGGTACATATGAGCCGCGGAATCGTCAATATCATAATGCTGGTTTTCACCGGCAAATCTGCTTTCGTCCTCTACGCCGTACTCTTTACAGAGTCTTTGTAATTCACAGTCTCCGCTGCGTACGCAGGAAAGACATTTTTTATCGTGAGTAGAGAGCACCAATTCCAGATTGGTCTTTCTGGCATTCAATACTTTCGGAGTATTGGTGAATACTTCCATTCCCTCATTCACCGGGTAAACACAAGCGGTCACCAGGCTTTTAGCGCCCTTTACTTCTACCATACAGATACGGCATGCGCCGATCTCGTTAATATCTTTTAAATAACACAAAGTCGGGATATCAATACCAGCCTCACGAGCAGCCTGAAGGATGGTATATCCCTGCGGCACACTGACAGGCATGCCATTGATCTTCAAATTCACTTTATCCATAATATTGGCACACTCCTATCCTATTTCTTATAAATTGCGTTGAAACGACATTTTTCCATACATGCGCCGCACTTGACACACTTGTTCTTATCAATGGTATGCGGATTTTTTACAGTACCGGAAATTGCGCCAGCAGGACATGCTCTCGCGCAGAGGGTACAGCCTTTACACTTATCCGGATCGATGTTGTAGGTCACAAGGCCCTTACATACGCCAGCCGGACATACTTTGTCCACGATATGAGCCTCATATTCGTGTCTAAAGTATCTCAGGGTAGACAATACCGGGTTCGGGGCAGTCTGGCCCAAACCGCACAGAGAGTTTTCCTTAATGAAATAGCACAGTTGTTCCAATTTATCCAAATCTTCCATCGTCGCCTGGCCTTTGGAGATCTTATCCAGCATCTCATACATACGCTTGGTGCCAACGCGGCAGGGCGTACATTTTCCGCAGGATTCATCTACCGTAAATTCCAGGAAGAACTTGGCGATGTCCACCATACAGGTGTCTTCGTCCATAACAATCAAACCGCCGGAACCCATCATGGAACCGATGGCGATCAGGTTATCATAGTCAATTTCGGTATCGATAAGGCTTGCCGGGATACATCCGCCGGAAGGGCCGCCGGTCTGAGCAGCTTTAAATTTCTTTCCATTGGGGATACCGCCGCCGATTTCCTCAACAATCTCACGGAGAGTCGTTCCCATCGGCACCTCAACCAGTCCGGTGTTGTGAATTTTACCGCCCAGCGCAAATACCTTGGTACCTTTGGATTTTTCAGTACCCATCTGACGGAACCAATCCACACCGTTCAAGATAATTCTCGGAACGTTGGCGTAGGTTTCTACGTTATTTAAAATAGTCGGTTTCTGGAACAAGCCCTTTACCGCCGGGAACGGAGGACGGGGACGTGGTTCACCCCGGTGACCTTCGATAGAAGTCATCAAAGCGGTTTCCTCACCGCAGACAAACGCACCGGCACCCAATCTCAGATCAATGTCGAAATCAAAGCCGGAATTAAAAATATTTTTTCCCAACAGACCATACTCTCTCGCCTGCTTGATCGCGATCTGCAAACGCTGAACCGCAATCGGGTATTCCGCACGGATATAGATATACCCCTGAGAAGCGCCGATCGCATATCCGGCAATCGCCATCGCTTCCAATACAACATGGGGGTCGCCTTCCAAAATGGAGCGGTCCATAAACGCACCCGGGTCGCCTTCGTCGGCGTTACAGCAGACATATTTCTGATCTGCCTGGTTGCCGGCCGCGAATTTCCATTTTAAACCGGTTGGGAAACCAGCGCCGCCGCGTCCGCGCAGCCCGCTGTCCAGAATCGTCTGGATGACTTCCTCCGGTTTCATTTCGGTCAGCACTTTACCCAAAGCAGCATACCCGTCGTAACCGATATATTCATCGATATTTTCCGGATTAATGACGCCGCAGTTTCTCAAAGCAACACGGTGCTGTTTTTTATAGAAATCTGTCTCATTCAGAGATTTGATGTTATCCTCTTCCACTGTTTCGGAATAAAGCAGTCTCTTGACGATACGGCCTTTGAGCAGATGCTCGGAAACAATTTCCGGCACATCCTGCAGCTTCACCATAGAGTAGAAACAGCCTTCCGGATAGACAATCATAATCGGGCCTAAAGCACACAGGCCGAAACATCCTGTTTTGATCACTTTTACTTCTTCAGCCAGGCCCTGTTTTGCGATTTCTTCCTCTAAAGCCTGTGCAATCTGCTGGCTTCCGGAAGAAGTACAACCGGTACCACCGCAGACAAGTACATGAGAACGATACATGTTTTTATTTCCTCCCTTTATTTGCCGATGTTGCCGATAGTATATTCAGAAACCACATTGCCATTTACCAAATGGTCAGTTACAACTCTGGCTACTTTATCAGCAGTCATTTTTATGTAGGTAGTCTTTTCTCCGTCCGGAGTATACACCTCTACAATCGGTTCATACTGGCACAAACCGATACAACCTGTCTGAGTTACCGCCACATTAGACAGATTTCTCTTTGCCACTTCTTCTGTAAATGCAGCCAAAACGGGACGGGCACCGGCGGCAATCCCACAGGTAGCCATTCCAATCACGACGCGGATCTTATTTTCCTCACCGTCTCTGACGTTTACGGCGCTCTGCATTTTATCTCTGATCGCTTTTAATTCTGCTAAGCTTTTCATATAAAGCACCATCCTTATTTTCTAAATGAGCAAGCCCTTAGCTTTCGCCGTCAGCCTGCGCAGTATTTTCTGTAATAAATTCCCGAACGAATTCCATCACCTGAGGAGAAGACAGAGGAACTCCCTCCAAAATCTCCCGCACCTCATGGGTGTCAAGACAAAACTCTTCTCGGTCTGTCTGATAGGCATAAATGAAATCCAATTCAGGATTCATAGAAATCAACGTGACCATGGTAGAAGCCATATCCCCCAACGGCATGAGATCAATGTGATCGAGCACATAAGAAGCTGTAACAAGCGTCCCCTCGCCCACCTTGCTCTCAATAGAAAAATGTCCCCCCGTCATTTCGGCAGACATCTTAAACAGCGGAACGCCCAAACCGACCGAACGAGTAGTACGCGTGGTAAAAAAAGGATTTTCTACCTTCTGTACCTGTTCCGGCGTCATTCCGCAGCCATTGTCTTTTATGGTGATGGTCATCCGATTCTTCGAAACGAAACGGGTAATCCGAATCTCAATCAGATCCGCCCCCGCCCGGATTGAATTTTGAGCTACATCCAATACATTAAGCGATAATTCCTGCACAGAACGTACCCCTTTTCCAATTCGTCAAAAAGTCACAATGAATCGTAAAATTAGTTATATTTCGACAAAATTTCTTCTACATCATCCGGTGTCAGTTTGCCGTAAACTTCATCGTTTACCGTCATAACCGGAGCAAGCCCGCATGCGCCGATACAGCGGCAGGCCTCTAAAGAAAATTTTCCGTCCGGAGTACATTCTCCGCTCTTAATGTTCAGTTTCTGAGTCAATTTGTCAAAAACCGCACCAGCACCTTTTACATAGCAAGCAGTGCCAAGACAGACTGAAATCTTATACTGTCCTTTCGGATACAGAGAGAATTGAGAGTAGAATGTCACAACCCCGTATACCTCGGCTAAAGAAACTCCCAGCCCTTCTGCTATAATCTGCTGTACCTCTATGGGCAGATAACCGTAAACCTCCTGCGCCTGCTGCAAAACCGGCATCAGAGCGCCTTTTTCCTCTTTATGTGCAGCGATTATTTCACGCAGCTTCTGTTCCTGTTCGGGAGTACCCCTAAAAGGAACCGTCTGTTTTTTTTCTGCCATGTCCAAACCTCCTTAAAATAAACTTTGATATCTTGCTTCGTTTGTTGTGCAAACTGTACTTAAATTATCCAAAATAAATATCAAAGTTTTAGACAATAAACATTATAGCATCAACATTTTTGAAAATCTATAGATTTTAGGTAAAAAGCTACGAAAAAATTTTGTTTATTATAGATAAAACAGAAAAACATCGATAGAAATGTTCTCCCTCATTGCGGTGGCAAAAATTTAGTGATATAATACAAACTATAGATGTCATTTTTAAAATATCTGTAAATTTTATAAAGAAAACGGAGGTTCTTCTATGACAATCAGCGATGTAAAGAAAGCGCTCAACTGTAAGGTATTCTGCGGAGAAGATTTGATGGATCAGGAAATTCACAGTGCCTGCGGTTCTGATATGATGAGCGATGTACTGGCATATGTCAAAGACCAGTCTGTGCTGCTGACCGGTCTTGTCAATCCACAGGTAGTGCGTACAGCGGATATGATGGATATGCTCTGTATTGTCTTTGTCCGCGGCAAAGAACCGGACCAGATGATGATCAATCTGGCTCAAAGCCGTGGAATTGTTTTGATGAATACCAGCCTTCGGATGTTCGACGCCTGCGGCGCGTTATGGGACAGCGGGCTTCGGGGAGGTCACAAGTCTGATGAATAATACGGTAAAGCTTCATTATATAGTGGACGGAGAGGATTTCACCCGTGCCGGAGAGGCCAGCGCAGATGTGAAAAAGAATCTCAGAAAATTGGGTGTCCCCCCCGATGTCATACGCAAGGTAGCCATCGCCCTGTATGAAGGGGAAATCAATATGGTGATCCACGCCAACGGCGGGGTGATCGACGTAGAGGTATCTCCTGAATGTATTTCCATGGCTCTGAAGGACCAGGGCAAAGGGATCGAGGATGTGGAAAAGGCTATGCAGGAAGGCTATTCCACCGCACCGGATGAAGTGCGCTCCCTTGGTTTTGGAGCGGGGATGGGTCTGCCGAATATGAAAAAATATACTGACAGCATGAAAATCGAGTCTACCGTAGGAGTGGGCACCAACGTATATATGACCGTATCCATCTCCTAGTGTTTTTCCGGCCGCCGATTTTTACTGAGAAAGGAGCTTTTGATTTGGAAACGCAGAAATTCTTTCATTCCGTCACTCTGGATCGGGATAAATGCAAGGGATGTATCAACTGTATCAAACGCTGCCCTACAGAGGCGATCCGGGTGCGCAACGGAAAGGCCAAAATCATTAAGGAACGGTGTATCGACTGCGGAGAGTGTATCCGGGTCTGTCCTCACCACGCCAAAAAGGCCATCTATGATCCTTTGGAGGTCTTAACCCATTTCAAATATAAAATCGCTCTGCCTGCGCCGGCTTTATACGGACAGTTCAATAATTTAGAGGATGTGGATATCGTTTTAAACGCCCTGATCGAAATGGGTTTTGACGAGGTATACGAAGTGGCAAAGGCCGCGGAACTGGTCAGCGACGCCACCAGAAAAATCCTGCGGGAAAATAAGCTCCCCAAACCTATCATCAGTTCGGCTTGCCCGGCGGTAACAAGGCTGATTAGAGTAAGGTTTCCCACCCTCATTGACAATATTCTCCCCTTAAATGCCCCGGTTGAGCTGGCGGCTCGCCTGGCAAAGGAAGAGGCTGTCAAAAAGACCGGTCTTCCTCCGGAAGAAATCGGCGCTATTTTCATTTCTCCCTGTCCCGCCAAAGTCACCGCCGCCAAGATGTCTTTGGGGACAGAAAAAAGCGAGATCTCCGCAGTATTGGCCATCAGCGAAGTTTATCCTCAGCTGGTGAAGCTGATGAAAAACGGGCCGGAGCTAAAATCTTACGCCCAAGCCGGAAAGATCGGCGTTTCCTGGGCGACCAGTACGGGCGAAGCGTCCGCTCTTTTGACAGACAACTATCTGGCAGCCGATGGAATTGAAAATGTCATTCGGGTGTTGGAAGATCTGGAGGATGAAAAATTTGGGAATCTGGACTTTATTGAACTCAATGCCTGCAACGGCGGCTGTGTAGGAGGCGTGCTGACGGTGGAAAACCCCTATATCGCCAGAACCAAGCTCAAGCGGTTGAGAAAATACCTGCCGGTGTCCCTAAACCACATCAACCGGATTCCCGAGGAAATGAAATGGGACTGCGATCTGGAATACTCCCCCATTCTCAAGCTGGACGAAGATTTTAAGACCGCTATGGTCAAAATGAATGAGATGGAGGAAATTGAAGCCTCCCTGCCCGGATTGGACTGCGGTTCCTGCGGTGCGCCAAGCTGCAAGGCTTTGGCCGAGGACGTGGTGCGCGGTTTCGCCTCTATAGACGACTGTATTTTCCGGTTCCGGGAAAACGTCGCTTCATTGGTAGACAATATCCAGAAATTGCAGGGTGCTTTCCCCGCCGCATACCGCAAGAAGAAAGAGGAAGAAGAAAATCCCTAAAACACTATAGAAAGCAGGATGAACATGAATGTATTAGAAGTTGCGAAAGAGCTTTCCCTCTCGGTAGTTGTCCCCGGAGAGGGAGCCGCTCGGGAAATCAAGGGGATCTACTGCTGTGACCTTCTGAGTATCGTCATGGGTCGTGCAAAAGCAGATGACGCCTGGATCACTGTCATGAGCAACATCAACGCCGTCGCCGTAGCGGTGCTGGCAGATGTAAGCTGTATTATTCTTTCCGAAGGAATGGAGTTCGACGAAGCCTGCAAAGAACGGGCGGAAATGGAGGGCGTCTGCGTCCTCTCCAGTGATCTTCCCACGTTCGAGCTTTCCCGAAAAATTGATTTGCTGTTAAATCTTTCCTGAGTCCTCAGCAATAGAAAGAAGGCATCTGCGTGAAATTATACTATGACCTTCATCTGCATTCCTGCCTTTCTCCCTGCGGGGATATGGACATGACACCGAATAATATCGTCAACATGGCTCTTTTAAAAGAGCTTGACGTCATTGCCCTTTCCGATCACAATACAGCCAAAAATGTACGTTCCGTCTGTGAGGTGGCAAAGGATACCGGCCTTTTGGTGATTCCAGCCATCGAGGTATGTACCAGCGAGGAAGTCCACATGCTCTGCCTGTTTGAAGCATTAGAGGGATGCGAAGACTTTGGGGAGTATTTATACACCCTGCTCCCTGATATTCTCAACGAGCCGGATATTTTCGGCAAACAGTGCATCATGAATGCCCAGGATGAAGAGGTCGGCAGATTGGATAAGCTGCTGCTCAATGCCGCAGAGTGTTCCATCGATCAGCTTCTGGAACTGTTGCCCCAATACGGCGGATTTGCCATTCCCGCTCATGTGGACCGGTCCTCCTACTCCATCATCTCCAATCTGGGATTTCTGCCGGAGGAATACGGCTTTTCCTGTATTGAAGTGAAAAATCCCCCATTTGACTGCGGATTTTCCGGAAAGGTCATCACCGACTCTGATGCTCACTATCTAGAGGATATCGCGGAACCAAAAAGAAAAAAAAAAAAAAAAAAA
>CALWNT010000029.1 GCA_944382885.1 uncultured Clostridia bacterium
CTCCGAGGTTTCCCCTCGAATCAGCTTTACTAGTTTACCACATCCGCTTTCGTTTGTCAAGACCTTTTTTCGATCCCTTTCGACTCATTCCTGCTTCGTAGCTTTTCTATTTTACCACCTTCATAGGTTTTTGTCAATACCTTTTTTCCATCCTCCCGGATCTTTTTCTGTATTGACTTCCCTTTCAAGGCCCTGCCCTTCCGGACAGCTTGCTTATATTACCATATCCTTCCCCTACTTGTCAACTCTTTCCCTCAGGTTCTATGGTTTATACGGAATCCTACTTGAAAATGCCCCTTTTTTGTTGAAGAGTTCTATTTCGTCAACAATCGCCTGTTTCTGCCAAAAGTTCTCCTTCATCCAAGAAGGAAAACAGCCGTCAAATAGTTTTCTTCATTTTAAGATGTTCCACACCCGCTTCCAGAAAAATCCCGGAACAAATTTGATATCCACATTTCTGATAAAATGGAAACACCTGATATTTCGAATCAATCTCGATTTCCAATACACCTTTCTCCCGATAATACTCTTCTAACTCTTCCAGGAACTGTTTTCCAATTCCTTTATTTCGATATTCTTTCAGAACACAAAACCGTTCCAGCTTTATTGTTTGATTTCCTATCTGTCTGCATCGGCACGCTGCCGCGGGAATCCCCTCTAAATCTGCCAAAAAATGATCACAGTCACTCAAAAGGTTGTCCTGTTCGTCTCGTTCTATCTCGGAAGAAATTCCTTTTTCTTCTGTAAATACCTTTTTCCGCAGACTGAGACACTGTTCCAGTTCCTGCTGATTCCGTGCTGGCTTGATCACAAATTCTTTCAAAGTCCTCTCTCCTTAAAAAGCAGAAAGCCGCCCTGCATCCGGGCGGCCTCCTTCTCTATACGTTTACTCCCTGAATTGAATTGTCCCGTTTTCCATTTCTTCAATAATGACCAGAGATTCTACCCGGATGTCGTCCTCTCTAAGTGTCGCGCCTCCATCCTGAAATCCTTTCTCTATCACGATGCCGCAGCCGGCTAACGTTGCTCCCGACTGTTTGACAATGTCAATCAGTCCCATCAACGCCTGACCTTTTGCTAGGAAATCGTCAATAATTAAAACATTATCTTCCGGAGTCAGAAATTTTTTCTCCACCTGGATATCTGAAACGATTCCTTTGGTAAAGGAACGCACCTGTGATGTCAAAAGCTCTCCGTCCAAATTCTTGGATTTTGTTTTTTTCGCAAATACCACCGGCACAAAGTCAAAATGTTGTGCCGCAATCGCTGCGATACCGATACCGGAAGCTTCAATCGTCAGTATCTTGGTGATTTTTTCATCTGAAAACCGCCTCTTAAACTCTTTGCCAATTTCATTCAGTAGCTTAATATCCATTTGATGATTTAAAAAGCTGTCTACTTTCAGGACATTGCCCTCTTTCATTCTGCCATCGCGCAAAATGCGCTCCTTTAATAAATCCATTTTAATCTCTCCAACATCCCATATTTTTCCGCGCTGTTACCTGATTCGCAATTACTTATTTAAAAATTATACCATTTCCCTCCAAAAATTTCAATATTTTACTGTAAGATTTCCTATTCTTCCTTCCACTGTCTCCCTGTCACATCCACCCGATATGGTTCTTGATAAATCAGCTCCCCTACCGTTACAAACGTATAGCCTTTTTCCTTTATTTTTTGAAGAATGCCCTGAAGGGCGTCTTTCGTATATTTCGTGTCATTGTGAAATAATAAAATATCGCCATAGGTTAACTTCGGCAAAATCCTCTGTTCCATTTCCTCAGGAGTTTTTCCCTTCCAGTCCAGGCTGTCAAGGCTCCACTGAACGGGATAATACCCCATCTCCTTTGCGGTTTCAATAACCTGATTGTTGTAAGAACCCGACGGACAGCGGAATAAATTCGGCTTTTTCCCAATGGCCTGTTCCACCTTCTTGGAACAATTCTCAATCTCCTCCCGGATTTTTTCTTCCGATAAATTGACCATATCCGGGTGACTGTCAGAATGATTTCCAATTTCATGTCCCTTTTCATCAATCAATCGAACCGTGTCCGGATATTTGGCACACCAATCTCCTACTACAAAAAATGTCGCCTTTACTTCTTCCTGCTCCAAAACCTCTAAAATCTGGGGAATATCCTCATTTTCCCAGGCGCAGTTAATCCCCAGGGCAAGTTTTTTCTCCTGATTTTCGGTCTCTACACTATAAATCGGCAGGGTTTTCAGCTGAGCCGAAACATCAACCGCTAATTTTCTGACTCCCATTACGCCAAAAGCAATTAACAAAAGAAAACACCCGACGAAAACCATAACTCCTTTTTTGCCGATCACCCAATAACGCACAACGATTCCCTCCTAAATGATTCGACTATTTCATTGTTATGGAAAAAGGAACGCCTTTATGCACCGCGCAAGTCTATCTATTTACATAAATTCATACAAATGGTAAAATAATGAATACAGTAACACGTCATTTTTCCACAGAAAGGGGACGGCTTATGCAGTTAAAGTATCACTTCCTTCCCAAGCGCGTTTTAATTCTCTGGGAACTTTTTACTATCATAGTCGTTGTACTCCTGTTTGCCATCGCCTATCTGTTTTTAAATCACTATCACGTGATTTGGTATATTACCATGTGGCTGATTGGAGCGCTGGGTATCTTTCTTGGTTTTTTATATTTTCCTCTGCTGTATGTGGGGTATCAATTCGCTCTTTCCGATCATGAGATTATTCTTCACAGAGGCGTGATTTTTCACAAGCGGCATTATCTGAAGCGGGATAAAATCACCTTTGTGACCCTATTTCAGGACCCAATCAGTTCCGTTTTTGGCTTGACTACTTTGTCGGTTGCTTCACCCGGCGCAAATCTGCTCATGCCTTTTATGGATTTAAAATTGGCCAGACGGATTGCTAAGGAACTGTCCTTTCATCAAAATTTCAAAGAGATTTAGCTGCATCCCATCGAAAGGAGGTCAGTAAAACTGTGAAAAAGATGCGTTCTCATCCGCTGAATATCCTGGAAAACACATCGCATTTTTTAATTTTACTGCTGCTTCCTTTACTGCGGGCGCTTTTGACCTCTCACAACGGTTTTTATGCCTGGATTTCCGGCGCATGGTTCGACCTTCTGGTGCTGGCTTTTATCCTGGCGTTGGGGATTTACAGCTGGTTTGTCTTTGTTTTTTCCTTTGATGAAGAGGGAATTTATTTGAGAAAGGGGATTTTTTTCAAAAAGTACCGCTATCTTGCCTATCACGATCTGACCTCAATTTCTGTAGAGGCGCCTTGGTACTATGTCCCTTTCCGTGCAGTTCACTTACGGGCGGATACAGACGGAGGAAGTACACAGCTTTCCGATTTTTCCATTACCATCCACCGGGATTTGGCCAAACACCTTCTGATCGTGGCAAAATGCCCCTACTTGAAAAGCAGTGATCTAAAGCGGTTTTATATTCCCAGTAACTTTTATATTGCGGTTTTCTCTTTGATTACCTCCAACTCTCTTACCGGAGTGCTCTATGCGGCGACCTCTATCTCAAAGGCCGGTGATATCTTCGGAAAAGAATTTCGAGACCGTATTGTCAATGAATTTACCCGAATTACCGAAATCCTCGCCTTCGGCCTGCCTCCGGCTGCTGCCGCACTGGGATATGCGATTTTATTTTGCTGGCTCATTTCCTTCCTGCTAAACCTTTCTCAGCACTTAAAATTTGAATCCGCTCGGAGAGGCGGAATTCTGGAGGTCTCTGCCGGGCTTTTCACCAAACGCCACTATGCCATTACTGTAGAACGCATCAACTTCCTGATTATCCGCCAAAGTATGTTTTCTAAGATCTTCGGCTTTTTCTCTGTCTTTATCCACTGTACTGGATACGGCAAAAAGAAAAACGAAATGAGTGTGCTGATGCCTTCCGGCGAAGCGCAGGAGCTTACCTCTAATTTAACCATGCTGATCCCGGAAATCCCCTTGGCGAAAAAACAAATCAAACCAAAACTTCTAAATCTCTCCCGTTTTCTAATTCCCCCTCTCACCTTAATCCTGTGTGTGTTGGGAGCAGGGCTTTTAGGAATCTATTTTCTACCAAAGCTCTACAATATTCTGCTATTTCTGCTGATTATTATAGAAATTCCGTCTGTCTGGTGGCTCGTTATTAAAACCTATGCCTTTTTTTATACTGGAATTGGCACAAGAGAAGAAACTGTTACCCTTTATTATACTTTTGGCTATCAAATTATCGCCTGCGCGATCCCAAAAGAAAAAATTACAAAGGTAGAAATTTCACAGACCCTTTTTCAGATTTCAACCAAATGCTGTGATGTGACCTTTTTCACCTATGGAGAAGGGAAACGGCGGCAAAAGGTGCTTAACCTGTACCTGCCGGAGGTTTTGAAACTTTTGAATTTGTCGGAAGAACAGTTGGGGTTAAAGCCTCGCCGTAAATTTACCCTGTGGAAAGAAGCAGCCCCTCCTCCTAAAAAGAAAAAAAGGCAGACGAAAGAAAAAGGAAAGCAGAAATCCAATCCCTGATTGATCCCTTTCTGGTCTTCAAAACACTAAAAAGGGCGGGACTAAAAGCTTAGTCCCGCCTCTTATATATACTCCTAAAAGTACCGAATCGAAGCTACCACTTTCCCCAAGATCGTAACCTCTTTGACAATAATCGGCTCATAAGTATGGTTTTCCGGCTGCAACCGGTAATGCCCATCCTCCTTATAAAAACGCTTCACCGTTGCAGAATCGTCCACCAAAGCAACTACAATCTCTCCGTTGCGGGCCACCGGTGTCCGTTCCACGATGACCAGGTCATCTTCAAAAATACCGGCTTCGATCATACTTTGCCCCTCAATCCGCAGCGCAAACATATCCCCGTTTCCGAAAGCAGCGGTGTCAAAGGGAACATATCCCTCAATGTCCTCAATCGCCGTAATAGGAGCGCCAGCCGCCACCGGACCTAAAATAGGAAGCCGGGATACCGCACCTCCATTTGCCAACTGGATAGACCTGTTGTGGTTATTCAGTTTTACGATCATCCCTTCTTCGCAAAGTTCATTGATATAGCGGTGAGCGGTAGAAGTAGATTTAATATTCAGATCCTTGCAGATTTCCCTTACTGTCGGGGAAATATCATTGGAAATACGGTCTACGATATAATCATAAATCAGTTTCGCTTTTTCAGATAACATAATGATGGTCTCCTTTTATCTATCCGGCATTCCGTTACAAAAGAAAAGCTTCCACAAAATCCAGCCGAAAGCTTGTTCTTTTCCTTCTAGTTATATATTATACTATAATTGTAGTTTCGTCAAACTAAAACTTTCCGTAAAGTGATAGTTTTCTGAAATAAATCAAAGTGGATATATATTTGTGATAAATTTGCTGTGATAATTTCATTGAATTGTCACAGTTTAGTAACACAAGTTTTTTCCCAGGGTGTATAATAAAGATACTCATTAAATGAGTGAGTTTTATACTCTACCCTCCTCAATAAATACCCCTCAAGCAAGTATTTGCCAAAACGAGATGAAGCCCCCACTTCATCTCGTTTTTGGCGTAGAATCATATTTTTCTCACCGGAAAGGAATTTATTTTATGGGCGTTTTGACATATGAAATCGATCTGCACGGCTATACTGTCTCAGAGGCGAAAAAGAAACTGGAGCTGCTTTTAAAAACCCTCCCCAATCAATATGGACAAATTACAGTCATCCACGGCTACAAAGCCGGAAACCATCTCCAGGTGATGGTGCGCAAATCGTTAAAATCTCCCCGTATCCGTCAAAAAGTCCTTTCCCTGAATCCGGGCGAAACGATTTTGTATCTATATGATAAATAACAAGATAACATAAAAGCCCCAGCTAAGCTGGGGCTTTTTTTTACTGTTCCATACCTTCCGAATTCTTTTTGGACGTCTGCTCTGGAGAGAGGGGGAGATACACTGTAATCTCCGTTCCCTGATTGAGCGCGCTTTTCAAGCTGATCGCCCCCTTATAATACTGGACAATATGCTTTACAATAGACAGACCCAATCCGGTTCCTCCGATTTTTCTGCTTCGACCCTTGTCTACACGGTAAAACCGCTCAAAAATCCGCTGCTGAGACTCCAGCGGAATCCCGATACCGGTATCCGCCACCGTAAGCCGGATACCGCTGTTTTCCGCTTTGAGAGAAACAGAGACTGTCCCTCCCGGTTTATTGTATTTTACCGCGTTACCCATCAGGTTGTTAACCAGCTGATGCATCTGTTTGGGATCCGCAACAACCGTAATATCTTCACAGTCCGAGGAAATCGTCACTCCATTCTGCTTTGCCAAAGGCTGGAGGGAAGTAGTTACCTCCTGAATCAAACTGGGAAGCTTCAATTGAGCCGGCGCATCATAAGCCTGATTGGACTCCAATCTGGATATCATCAAAATGTCGTTAATGAGGTTGGTCATATGCTGGGTTTCCTTCTTAATGCGGGACAGGAAATCTTTCCCCGCATTAGGGTCGTTAATCAACCCACTTTCCAGTAATTCCGCAAAGCCTTGAATCGAGGTAATCGGCGTTTTTAATTCATGGGATACATTGGAGAAAAATTCCTGCCGCATTTGCTGGGAATTTCGATCGCTGGTTACGTCGATAAACAGGATGATGACCCCTGTGGCGTGTTCGGAAAAAACCCCTTTGCTGATCTGGGTAATGTGGGTGTCCATGATCCGATGGTCAGAGGTCTTCAAATCAAAACTAGTAGGTTCCCCTGTCTTAATCGCCCGGTCAATCCCCCGGATCATGTCAATGTTCTGGGTATAACGGACGATATTCTGAGTAAGCACTTCATTAGGACAATTTAAAATTCTCTTTGCAGA
>CALWNT010000030.1 GCA_944382885.1 uncultured Clostridia bacterium
AGATAGGCTCAAGGTGTAAGCATGGTGACATGTTTAGCCAGGGAGTACTAATCGGTCGAGGGCTTGACCTCAAAAAGAGTAATGCGAGAATTTCGAAAGTAGTTATTATTCAGTTTTGAAGATACCAATTCTTAGGAATGGTGTTGTATGCACCACTAGCTCAGTTGGTTAGAGCAACTGACTCTTAATCAGTAGGTTCAGGGTTCGACTCCCTGGTGGTGTACCATTAATTCACCTATTTCAAGTAAGGTGAATAATATAATCTTATAGCGGTACTGATGGCGGTGAGGATCCACCTGTAACCATACCGAACACAGAAGTTAAGCTCACTTGCGTCGAAAATACTTGGCTGGAGACGGCCTGGGAAAATAGATAGGTGCCGCTTTTAAGATTTACTTTAGGACGTTTTGAACCGTATATCACATAAAAAGGTGTTTTTTATGTGGGCCTTTAGCTCAGTTGGTTAGAGCAACCGGCTCATAACCGGTAGGTCCGGGGTTCGAATCGCTGAAGGCCCACCAATTGAATAAGTAATTTAGGGGTATAGCTCAGTTGGTAGAGCAGCGGTCTCCAAAACCGCGTGCCGAGGGTTCAAGTCCTTCTGCCCCTGCCATATTATGGCCCGCTAGCTCAGTTGGTTAGAGCACTAGCCTGTCACGCTAGAGGTCGTCGGTTCGAGCCCGATGCGGGTCGCCATGTTGCTGTTATGGCTCAGTAGGCAGAGCACGTCCTTGGTAAGGACGAGGTCACCGGTTCGAATCCGGTTAACAGCTCCATAGCTGAAAGTCTGTAAGTGCTTTTAAATAGGCATTTACAGACTTTTTCTTTTTTCTCGAAAATCTTGTTTGGTCTTTATTTGGTTGGCTGCGTAGACAGGATAACTTACTATATTGAGATTCCCCTCTTTTTATCAACAGGCGGAGGCATTGGAGGTTACGAAAACATACGGTGTTATGATCCAAGTCTAGGGGGCTTTGTGGGAGAGGAAAAAGAATACTTTTTATAGAAAACACCGGTTTCACTAATCTCCAAAAGAGGAAAAACCAATCAGGATAGGTATTCCTGATTGGTTTTTTCTAAAAAGGTGAAATCAAAAGAAGTATTGAAATCCGGCATTTGAGTAATCAGTTCGGCATTTAACATCTCAGAGGCCAGATTGCGGCTGTAAATCACATATTCTTCCTCTAAATCCCAAAGCCATTGGAAGTTGTCCTGCTCTACAGAAATTGCCATAGGATCGATTCCGAGACGTTCTGCTTGAGAGGACTGCCAATCATGATTGGAAGCGACCATTTCCATGACGGTGCGGTTGGTATTTACCATTTCCTGCAGCCAATCCCGCTTTTGACTGATAGCGGAATCTGTGGTAACCAAAACAAGATTGTTATACCCTAAGGCATCTTGATAAGGGTAAGAAATGATTTTTCCGAAGCTTTCTATAATAGCAGTTCCCGCATAGGACATATCCCCGCAATAAGCGTCGATTGTTTGAGATTTTAAAGCCTCGTTTAGTTCTTCTGGTTTGAAACTGATCCATTCAATGGTACTAGAGTCAATATTTTCACTTTTTAGGAGCAGCCGAAGGAGAGTATATTCTGTAGAGCCTTCTACATATCCAACACTTCGATTTTTAAGATCCTGAATGGTGTCTATGTCTCCTTCTGCCGGGGCCACTACTGTCGCGCCTTTCTGAAAAAAGTTGCAGAGAATTTTGAGAGGCTGACCTTCAGACTGCGCTTTTATGATAGCGGGCAGAGGTACAACGCCAAGATCGCTTTCACCGGAAAGAAGCGCGTCAAGGGTTTCCATAGGCGTGCTGTATTCTGTGACAGTACAAGAAAATCCATCGCTCACATAAGACGAATATTCTTGTAAAGGCGAGGAGAGATATCCGCTTTGGGCCGCAATCGTTCCCGTTTGTATCTGGGCCGGCGCGCTTTCTTCCGGAAGAGTTTCTGCTGAGGAAGCTTTACAGCCGCAAAGCACACCGCCTAACAGGATCAGTGCGGTGCCAATCGCCAGCAATCTGTGTTTTCGATGTTTCATGAATGATTCATTCCTTTTCATTTAGTCAAAAGCTGTGAAGAAAAAATATACTTTCTTTCATTGTGACAACTTCTATTAAAAGAATAGCATGGATGAAAAATTCGGAAAAGGGGATTTACAGTCTTTTTACCTTCCTTTGAAAACTTATGACAAAAAACTTACTAAAAACGTCTTATTCGGAAAGCCGAGTTTTGGTAAATTAAATTTGTACTCAAAAAGGAGGGTCATTATGGAAAAAAGAAGTTTCAAAAGCGAAAATTTTTTGCGGCTTGGCTTGTTACCTGCCAGTTGATGGCAATCAGCTTTCCGGCCTATGCCGCTGTTCAGAATGTAACGGATAATCAGGCGGACAGCCAAATTATTGCACAGAAAAGCAATGAAGATCCCAAATTCGATTATGGAGCGAAATCACAGGATTATGTGGAAGGTCAGGATTATTTCTCTCTGGAAAACCAGTATGTGAAGGCATTGATTGGTTCCACAAAAGCAAAGAATGACCAAAAAGGGCCCATGTCAAACGGAGCGATTATGGACGCGGTTTCCAAAACCTCCAACCGGGAAAATCTGGACTGGACTCAGTTCGTGATCAAACCGCAGATGGATGCCGGCTGGAACAACACTGGTTCTGCCGCCAACAATGTAGTGGATTTAAATGACATCAGCGTTGAGGGCAACACCATCGTGGCTAAGGGAAACTATCTGGCAAATCCCGACATTAAAGGCGAAGTAACCTATTCTTTGGTAGAGGACACTCCTTTGCTGAAAATGGAAGTAAAGCTCACCAATGAAGGCGCTGAAGATTTTCAGGGATATTTTGAATATCTCACCGACCCGGATGAAAACAATGAAGACGGCACCTATGTACCGGGCGTTGGATGGACGACCAGCAACAGCAGTACTGTACTTATCAACCATGAATGGACCGAAAACTATATTTTTGAAGGGAACAAAGACGGTTACAGCGGATATACCGCCCACGCGATTCTGTGGGATGAAAAAGATACCACCCCGACTGGTTTGGTAAATGACTCCTACATTTTCGGCGCTTGGTTTGACGCTTCTGTAAAAGCGGGAGAAAGCAAAACGCTGACCTTCTATCATTTGGCTCATGACCCAGGTTCTGTTGATAAACCTTATTCCGAAGCGGAATTTTGGGCAAAGGTAGTTCGCGGGGAAGTGGAAGTAGATCAGTACGGCATGGTAGAGGGGACGGTTACTGATAGAGAAGGCAATCCGATTCCCAATGTCAATGTCACCTGTGAATATACCGACGGAGAACGGACCGCAGGTACTGCTGTTACCGACGAAAACGGCCATTACTCTATCCGGGTGGAAAAAACCGTTTACACACTAACCGCAAGTATTCCGGGTTATGGGGAATCTTCCCAGTCGGTAAACTTCATTGTTGCAGGTGAGAATGGAGAGACCGTAATATTAGATGATGTAACAGCGGATATTATTTTAGATGATCTGAACGGTACCAGAATCACAGAAAATACCAGTATGCTTTCTTTGGGCGGACTGGTAGAAGGCAAGGTAGGGGATTATACCATTGAGAATGATCTGTTCACCATGACGGTGGCTGACGAAACTCAGGATAGCCAGCTTCAGAATTCCTCTGCGGGACGTATTCTGGACATTGCGTTTAACGGCAGACAGGACGCGATGGACTGGCTGTTCACCAGCTGGATCTCCGACGTAAAACCTCACCAGACAGCACAGGACGGCGTTTTGCCGGGAGATTCCTGGATTCAGCTGGATACTCGGTTCGACAGTCTGGAGGTAGTTTCTCAATCCTCTCAAAAAGTGGTATTAAAAGCTACCGGCGTTTATCATCATGATTTGGCGAAAACTCCCGACGGTCAGGAAGCTGTTATTGAACAGCTGATTACCGTGGAAAGCGGCAAACCATATGCGCAGATCGAAACCACCATCAAAAATACCAGCGGCCAGAAGCTCGACCTTTATGTAGGGGACGCGATGGATTTGGATATGAGCACGCAGTCCTCTTACGCTCCTGGCATTGGGGATATCACCGCCGCGTATAACTCTCCCATCGATGAAAAGGCATCTCAGCCCTGGTTCTCTCAGTATGCGACCGGTCAGCAGGAAATCTATTCCTTCCTGTATGAAGACGATTTCGACTTCAATGTATTCGGCAGCTCTAACTGGCTGATGGGCTATGCGCCGGTTTCTCTGGAAGACGGCCAGTCCTATACCTACAGCCGCCAGATGGTAGTGTTGGATACCGAAGGGTATGAAGAAGCGCCGGAAGCAATGAACGCTTACTATAACGCGCAGGAATATGGTCTGGAGGCTTCGATGGAGGTCTATGAAGGGGATATTAACAAGGGTGATGTCTTCCCGGTAAAAGTAACCATCAATAACTCCTCCGATCAGCCGGTAAAAGACGTCAATGTTTCTTTGACCACCCCGTATCAGATGTTCAGCACAGAAGACAGCACCATTACAGTAGACGAAATTCCTGCTCAGAGCAGCAAAACAGTGGAATTTTCCGTCCTGGCTTTAGAAGGCGGACGGGGCTCTTTGAAATCCAAGGTAAGCACAGGAGAGGATGTATCCATCTCTTTCTCCAAAGCGATTTCCATTGGAGGAGAAGGGCATTATGCAGGGGATAACCATACTCACTCCACCAACAGTGACGGTTCCGGTACCATTCGTCAGAACGTGGATTCCGCTTATGAAGACAAACTGATGAACTGGCTCTACAGCACCGATCACAATGCCATTTCTCAGCGCACGGAAACAGAAGAGGAAACCAAGCGTCTGGAAGGCAACTTCATCAACATCACCGGTACTGAGATCACTTCCTCCAATAGAGGACATGCGCTGGCATACGGTGTGGATTATGTTCCTGAATACCGCATTGACCAGGAAATCAATGGTGAGCTCTGGACCTGGCAGGATACCATCGATCAGGTTAATAACGACGGCGGTATCTTCTACATTGCCCATCCGAACTATCCGGGACTTCAGTTCTCTCCCAAAGATCAGTATACAGTAGAAAATTACAGAGGAATCGAAGTTTGGAACGGCTTCTATCATGCATTGGATGCCAACCTGAACGTCAATACCTACGCTTTTGATTACTGGGACAACGTCAACCGTACCGGCAAGCAGAAATATTTTGGAATTGCCAACTCCGACGGACATAACCCAGGTAAAATGGCAGACCCCTATATCAAGACCGAAATGGGCGAACTGACCTACGACAACATTTTAGAGACCTTAGATAACGGAAACTATTACGGCTCCAACGGTCCGGAACTGCGTTACAACATTGAGGGTGTCGGCATGGGTGAAACCCTGAATCTCCAGAATACGAACGGGGAAACAGTGGACTTCAACATCACCGCCTTTGACCCGAATTTTGAACTCACCAATGTAAAACTGATTAAGAACGTCATTACCGGCTCCGAAGACGGCAAAGACGGAGAAAAAGAAATCGTCAAGGAATGGGATCTGGAAGGTCAGGGCCTGAAAGAATTCAGCGAAACAGTTTCTCTGACGGTAAAACCAAATGAATTCTACCGCATCGAAGTAACCAGCAAACAGGGAACCACTGGTAACGGCGGTAAAGGGGAAGGCCAGGGACTTGGCTTCGCGTTCTCTAACCCCATCTGGACTGGTGAAGCAAAAGAATCCAATGCGAAGGACATTAAAGAAATCACCTACGGCGATGGTGAAGTCATTGAGACCGTAGGAGAAAATACCCTGATCCGTTATAACGGCGAATTCGATTTGGATCAGCTGAATGTCAAAGTTTCCGAGGGCGCGACTGTAACCAAGGAATATGTTGGCGGGCTTGATCGCGAGTTAGACAGCTCTTCTGCGGTAAATATCACCGTTACTGCGCAGGACGGCAGCACCAAAACAGAAACAGTATTCCTGCTGAAAGGTGAGGGAAGCGCTCAGGAAGACACCACCGCTCCGGAAATTACCGTAAACGGTTCTGTACCGGCAGCAGGTGAAGTGGGCGACGTGATTACACTTCCTTCCGCTACTGCTCAGGATGACGTGGACGGCGCTGTAGAAGCAGAAGTTTCTGTAACTGGTCCTGACGGAATCGGAATCGCAGTAGAAAACAATACCTTTACTGCTCAAACAGCCGGCGATTATACAGTGACCTACACTGCTTCCGACAAAGCTGGCAACGATGCTGTGGAAACCTTTACCATTCGCATTTCTGAAAAGGGAGAAGCTGTAGACAACCAGGCTCCGGAAATCACCATTGACGGCGAAGTACCAGCGAGCGGCACGGTAGGCAGCGAAGTGAAATTACCTTCCGCCTCCGCTACTGATAATGTTGACGGCTCGGTTGCAGTCCATGTATGGGTAACCGGCCCGAACGGAGAAGCAGTTACCTTGACAGACAACACCTTTATTCCGACTGAAAAGGGAGATTACACCGTTGTATACTCCGCTTCTGACGAAAGAGGAAATAACAGCAATCAGACCTATACAGTAAAAGTATTTGCCCAAGGGGAAACGATAGACCTCCAGGCACCGGAAATCACCATTGACGGCGAAGTACCGGCAACCGGTACCGTAGGCAGCGAAGTAAAACTGCCTTCTGCAACCGCTCAGGATAATCTGGACGGACAGGTTGCGGTCTCCATTGAGGTGACAGGCCCTGACGGCGCTGGCGTTGCGGTAAAAGACAATGCTTTTGTTCCGCAGACAGCAGGAAATTACACGGTAACCTATACCGCTTCTGACGAGGCAGGAAACGATGCTGTGGAAACCTTTACCATAAAGGTTTCTCCGAAAGATGAAAACACATCTGACAGCAACAGTCCAATGACTGGAGAAAATGGATTACTGGCAGCATTAGCAGGTATTTTTGCGGCAATCTCCGGATTCTCTGTCCTCTTCCTGAAAAAATTCTCCAAAAAACAGTAGAGTGACCAACTAAATTCATACAAACCAAAAACGCTTACGGCATAAAATGGCCGTAAGCGTTTTTGGCAATTTACCGGGAATCTTTAGCAGGATTTTGTATCTTTGTACTGTTAGGTCAACAAATCGTTCTGTATCTTTTGTTTTTGGTTTAGCAGATCAGGTCTTTTACGGTACAGTTCAAAGCAATGGTAAGCTTTTCTAAAGTATCAATGGTAATATTGGCCCCATTGCGTTCGATATTTCCAATATATCTGGTACTGAGATTACAAATCTCTGCCAAAGCTTCCTGGGACAATTTTTTCTCCTTTCTCAGACGAAAGACGTTTTGTGCAATAATATCAGTTTTCATAGGAAAACCACCTCCATTCTTAGAATGGAGGAAAAAATTAGATTACACCACGAATTATAGTTCTGATCTGAGAAAAAAGAGAAAAAATTGACTCTCTTTTAATGTTTTGCAAAAAATAAATTTACTTTATGAATTTTTTTGTTAAAAAACCTTATATGTGGTATAATAACCTATGATGGAATACATTCCGGATCGGCAGATGTATCTGATGGATACGAAGGTCAATTTTTACGATCATGATCTGGATACCTATGAGTCGATTCTCCGGCAGCTTCAGGGCGGCCTGCTGAAAAACAAACTCCCTCAGATTTATTTTTGCAACGCAGGCACCAGAATGACCCGGCAAAACTATCTTTCCCAAACCTTTTATTCCACAGAGGCTTTTGTTTTTGTCGATCGGGAATTTGTTTCCGATGATTTGATTACTCCCTGTCCGGGCGGCAATTATGCCTGTATTTATTGTGATGATTTTTATAAGGAAAAGGAGTATGCCAAAAAACTGCTGCATTATATCGAAGAGCAGAATTGCCGGGTAGCGGGAGATTATCTTTGCGAGGTGATTTCCGACTTGCCGTTATTGTTCTGCGGTGAGCGGAAAATGTTTCTTCGCCTTCAGGTGCCTGTGGTGTTTTGCACAAAAAAGGATAGAGATTTATAGTAATTTAACTGATTGACCTTGTTCCTGCTACAACTTCTATCATAAAGATATCATCAGTGGTAATACTAATGGTGAGAAATGATGGAAAAGTGAGGGAACTGATATGAACTGTGAAAAAATTCGTGTAGTGCAATACGGATGCGGAAAAATGTCAAAATACACGCTGCGTTACCTGTACGAAAAGGGCGCTGAAATCGTTGGTGCCATTGACGTCAATCCGGACGTTGTGGGAATGGATGTAGGCGATTTTGCTCAGCTGGGCGTAAAGCTCAACGTACCGATCCGCAGTGACGCAGATGCGGTATTGGACGAATGTGATGCGGATATTGCGGTAGTCACACTTTTCAGCTTCATGACCGATATGGAGACTCACTTGGAAAAATGCCTGAAAAGAGGGATCAATGTCGTCACGACCTGCGAAGAGGCGATTTATCCCTGGACCACTGCCGCCGGCATCACCAACCGTCTGGATAAGCTGGCAAAGGAAAATAACTGCACCATTACCGGCACTGGAATGCAGGATGTCTTTTGGGTCAACTGGATCGGAACAGTGGCAGGAACAATACACCGGATCGATCGAATCGAGGGGGCTGTCAGCTACAATGTAGAGGATTACGGCCTTGCCTTAGCGCAGGCTCACGGGGTAGGGCTGACGCCGGAAGAATTTGAAGAAAAAATCGCTCATCCTACAACGTTGGAACCCTCTTATGTCTGGAATTCCAATGAGGCTCTTTGCAATAAACTGGGACTGACTATTAAATCTATTTCTCAGAAATGCGTACCTTACTTCTATGACCAAGATTTGTGGTGTGAAACCATTGGCGCCACCATTCCAAAGGGAAACTGTATTGGTATGAGCGCTGTAGTTACGACAGAAACATTTCAGGGACCTGTGATCGAGACACAGTGTATCGGAAAGGTTTATGGCCCGGATGACGGCGATATGTGCGACTGGGTGATCAGAGGAGAACCGGATACCACCTTTACTGTGAAAAAACCGGATACACCGGCTCATACCTGTGCGACTTTAGTAAATCGCATCCCCACTATTTTGAATGCTCCGGCAGGCTATATCACTGCCGAGAAGCTGGATGAGTTGGAATATCTCACCTGGCCGATGCATCTGTATGTGGATTAACATTGAGAGTGAAAAGGCGCTTCTGTGTATACAGAAGCGCCTTTTTCCTTATTTTTAGGGAAATTTCTCAGAAGAAACTTTTTCTGAAACAAGCGATACGCAGAAGAGCTCAAAATTGAAAAACTACCAGAAATGCTGTTATTGCAAACTTGACTTTTGCGCTTTTACGTGTTAGACTGGAAAAGACAATTTGAGCATGTCGAATGACAACACGCTCGCAAAAATAGGAGGATATTAGTTATGAAACGAAAAATAAGAGCGGCGCTTGCGGTTGGGATGGCAGCGCTGTTGACAATGGTCTGTGGCTGCAGCAGCAATGGATCTTCCGGCAAGAGTTTTACAGTAGGCATCTGTCAGTTAGCGCCCCACACAGCGCTGGACGCAGCGACTGAAGGCTTTATGGATAAACTGACCGAATTGATGGAGGCAGACGGCTACGAGGTGAAATTTGAGGAAGAAAACGCCAACGGTGACCAACCTACCTGCGCTACGATCATCAATCAGTTTGTTTCCTCAAATGCGGATTTGATTCTTGCAAACGCGACAGCGCCTTTGCAGGCAGCTGCTTCCGCTACCAGCGACATCCCGATTTTGGGAACCTCTATTTCCGATTACGGCACTGCTTTGGACGACGCTTCCATGAGCACCGTTACCGGACGGAATATTTCCGGTACTTCGGACTTAGCTCCCCTGGACCAGCAGGCTGCGATGCTGCAGGAGTGGTTCCCGGACGCTAAAAATGTCGGTTTGCTGTACTGTTCCAGTGAAGCAAACTCTCAGTATCAGATCGACCAAATCAAACCTATTTTAGAAGATATGGGTTATACCTGTGAGGAATACACTTTTACGGATTCCAACGACCTTTCTTCCATTGTTACCAAGGCGGTACAGGAAAGCGACGTGATTTATATACCTACTGACAATACAGCGGCGGATAACACCGGTATTATCGCCAACGCGGCAATTCCGGCGAAAGTTCCGGTCATTGCCGGAGAAGAGGGAATCTGTTCCGGCTGCGGCGTAGCTACCTTGTCTATCAGCTACTATGAATTAGGTGAAACCACTGCTCAGATGGCATATGATATTCTGGTAAATGGCGAGGACATCACAAAGATGGAGATTCAGTCTGCACCGACTCTGACGAAGAAATATAATGCAGATATTTGCAGTCAGCTGGGCTTAACTCCTCCGGAGGGCTATGAAGCGATAGAATCCAGCGAGGAATAAAAAGTATGTAATAATCCGAAGAGGGGAAGTTTTCTATGGAAATCGCAAATCTGCTCAACGCACTGCCAGGTGCGGTGGGGCAAGGCCTGATCTGGGGGATTATGGCTATCGGCGTGTTCATTACTTATAAGATTTTAGACATTGCGGACCTGACGGTGGATGGCACACTGGCCACTGGAGGAGCAACCTGCATTATGCTGCTGCATGCCGGCTTTCCGGTGTGGGTGGCTTTGCTGGGGGCTTTTGCGGCAGGATTGGGAGCAGGCTTGATTACAGGTCTGCTGCATACCTGCATGGGAATTCCCGCATTACTGGCAGGTATCTTGACTCAGTACGCTCTGTGGTCGGTGAATCTTCAGATCTTAGACGGCGCTAACCAGTCGATCAGCGTGGATAAATATCCGCTGCTGATTTCCAGCCGGTACGTATCCACTGCCATCTGGATTGTAGCGCTCTTTGTGATCGTCATTATTGCGGTATTGTATTGGTTTTTCGGCACCTCTCTGGGATGCGGCCTTCGGGCATCCGGCGCTAACCCCAATATGAGCCGGGCTCAGGGAATCAACGTGAATCTGAATAAGATTATTGGTTTGATGCTCTCCAATGCGCTGGTAGCGCTGGCCGGAGGACTTTTGGGTCAATATCAGGGCTTTGCCGATGTAAAGATGGGAATTGGTTCCATTGTTATCGGTTTGGCTGCGGTAATCATAGGAGAAACCCTTTTCAGCCGTATCTTCCGCAACTTTGCACTGCGTCTGCTGGGCGTAGTGCTGGGCGCCATTATTTATTACGTGGTGCTTCAGACGATCTCCTGGTTTGGAATCGATTCGGATTTCCAGAAAATGCTGACCGCTATCATTGTGGCGATTTTCCTGGCGGTCTCTTACTGGAAAGGACGGTTTGCCCGTCCGGCTAAAAAACGTGCGGCCGTCAATTCCGCGAAAGGGGAGGTAAAATAAGATGCTGGAGCTTCGGGATGTACATAAAACTTTTAACGCCGGCACAGTCAATGAGAAGTGCGCGGTGGACGGCGTCAATCTGACCCTGGAGGACGGAGATTTTGTTACGGTAATCGGAGGAAACGGAGCAGGTAAGTCTACCATGTTAAACTTGATTGCCGGGGTATATCCGGTAGATCAGGGAAAAGTCCTCTTGAATGAAACCGATTTGACTCCTTTGCCGGAGTATCAAAGAGCGAAATTTTTGGGGCGTGTATTTCAGGACCCTATGATGGGAACGGCGGCTACGATGGAAATTGAGGAAAATCTGGCGCTGGCCTATCGCCGGGGAAAAGTCCGGGGACTGGGACATGGAATTTCCAATGCGGAACGGAAACTGTATCGGGAAAAGCTGGCGACTTTAGGCCTGGGGCTGGAAGACCGGATGAATACAAAAGTGGGACTGCTCTCCGGCGGTCAGCGGCAGGCGCTGACGCTGTTGATGGCTACCCTGCAAAAGCCGGCTTTGCTGCTGCTGGATGAGCATACGGCTGCCTTGGACCCCAAGACTGCTGATAAGGTATTGCAGCTGACCCAGGAAATGGTAGACCGGGATCATCTGACTACTTTGATGGTAACTCATAATATGAAGCACGCCATTCAGTACGGCAACCGCCTGATTATGATGGACAGCGGCCGTGTGGCGGTGGACATCCGCGGGGAAGAAAAGAAAAATCTGACGGTGAGCGATCTGTTGGAAAAATTCCATATTGAGAACGACCGTATGTTATTGTCAGAGTGATTCTCTTGGGATAAGATGTGAATTTTCTATATAAACAGGAAAGAATAAAAAGATGCCAGTACAGCCTTTTAACTGTACTGGCATCTTGCTTTTCAAAGAAAGACTATTATGCTGTGGTTTGGAATCATGAACGAAATCCTTCCGGCAGATCTACATAGAACATGATTTTGGTAATGTATTCGTTTTCGTCGGAAGAAGTAATATAATCGTTGATACAAAATTCATAAGAGTCGGATTTGATTTTAAGAGAATGCTCTTTACAGTAATCTAAAATCCGCAGATAGGAGCGTCCGATGGACTGATAATCCCCCACATGATAAAGACAGGCGCAGGTTCCTTGGGGGAGCAATTTCACGTTGTGAGCTTTGTCCGTTTTTTCAATTGGGAGAAAAGCCGCGGAGGCTTCGGTATAACGTCCCTCCTGAATTTTTTGAAAGGGAACCACCACGCCGCACTCAAAAAAGATAGGCAGTTGCTTTTGGAAGGAATCGGCAAAGCATTCTTTTGTGGCGATGCTGATTTCCCTTAGGGTATAGGGAGGAGCGACGTCTCGAAACAGGATATAGCGGGGATTTACCTCTTCCAGCACCACGGTGTTTTCCGTTTGGGTATGCAATTTGGCGTTTTCCATCTGGTCGCAGCGATGCAATAACCGGCTGCGAATTAGATGCAGTTCCTGAATTTGCTTGTCAATGACAGTGAGCTGCTTTCTTAAAGCGATCAAGCTGCTGTCGATGTTAAAATCCTTGAGGTGCTCCTGGATTTCTTTAAGAGAAAAGCCGATTTTTTTCATAATCAGAATGGTATCCAGATAATCGATCTGTTTGGAGCTGTAATACCGATATCCGGTATCCGGGTCCACATAAGCAGGGCGAAACAAGCCGATTTTATCGTAATAGATTAAAGTCTGCTTGGACAAATGCTGGTATTTGGCCAGTTCTCCAATAGAAAACAAATTTTTCATACTTTCTCCTTGACACTATAGTTACTATATCCTTTATTATATCTGTTAGAGAGCAAAAACACAAGGAGGTCTTTTTTTGACGGACAATCGTTTTTCCCCTTCGACTTTACTGAAAAAATGCACGGAGGGCTTATCCTGGCGGCAGTTGGCTTTTATTGTATTGGGAGCGGCAATCTGCTCCTTTGGGATACACAATATTCATCAGCGGACCGGAATTACAGAGGGCGGAGTGATCGGTTTAATGCTGCTGATAGAGCATTGGTTTGGACTTTCTCCCGCTGTAATAACGCCGGTGTTGGATATTTCCTGTTATCTCTTAGCGTTTAAATATCTGGGCGGAGGCTTCATCCGAACGTCGATTTTGTCAACGCTGAGTGTTTCCTTGTTTTATAAATTCTGGGAACTTTTTCCGCCGATGCTGCCGGATCTGTCAGGACATCCCCTGCTGGCGGCCATAGGAGGGGGCATTTTTGTGGGAGTCGGCGTGGGACTTATCGTACGGCAGGGCGGTTCCAGCGGAGGAGACGACGCTTTGGCATTGACCATTTCTCATGTTACCCACTGGCGTTTGTCCCGTGCCTATCTCTTTACCGACTTTACGGTTCTGGGGTTGTCATTAACCTATATTCCCTTTACACGGATTCTGTTTTCTGTAATTACAGTTACCATTTCCTCTTTTTTGATCGACCGCATTCAGGAGTTTAAGTCTTGTAAAAAAAGGGGAGCAGAGGCTGTAGACGGTGATTTTTAATTCAACGGCCGTTTTACTTAAAGTGCCGATACCAAATCAAAGCGTACTGTTACAGATGATATCCGGTTTTTAGAAGCGAAATTTCCCTTTTTAACCGCAGAAGAATAGGACGTTAAAAATCCGCCCCGTCTTGCATTATCAAGACAGGACGGATTTTAATTTTATAGGGAGGATTTTTCCTCATATTGAGTTAAATCCAGCCGAAAAAACAGATCGGTTAGGGGATTTTCATAATAGGGTGCGGTCTTTTGAAATCCGGCCTTTTCATAAAGCCTTAAAGCCCGCTGGCTGTCCGACCTGGTGTCCAGATAGACCCAGGAGAACCCCGCAGATTTGGCATAATTAAGAGCGGTAAACAATAAGTTTCTCCCATAGCCCAATCCGTAAAATTTCTGAGAGAGGTACAGGCTTTTCAGCTCACAGACATTTTCTTTTTCGAGCCTTCTGACGCCTACCGTGCCGATGATCTCCCCCTCGTCCAGCAGCAGCCAGAAGCGGAGAAAATTTGCCTCGATATCCTTGAGAGGCTGATGCCGTCCGTCCGGTTCAAATACCCGATTGGATTCCGGAAAACAGCGGCCCCAAAAATCCAGTACTCCAGCTTGATATTCCTTTGAGAATGGAATCAGCTTTGGCATGACTCATCCTCCTTTACTGATACTGAATCAGCTTTTGTGCCTCGGAGAGACTTTGGACGACACCGGAGCAGGTCATGGCATACAGTGCCGCGCCGTAGCTGGCCTCCTCCTGGTGGGCAGGAATTTGCAGAGGAGCGCCAAAGGTCTGTGCGAACCGTTTCTGGAGATAAGGGTTTTTCCGAATCCCATTTCCGGAGCCGACCAGCTGGAGAATTCCCCTTTCCGAATTGGGATTCATTTGGAGGAACATTTCATGCAGTTCGTCCGCAATCCCCTGAAGGGCAGCTCTGGCGAAAGCTTCAGGAGTGAAGTTTTCCAACGAAAGTCCGGTGATGCTTCCCCGCTCATTGGGACAGCTGCGGCTGCCGCAAAGCAAGGTGGAAAAATGCAGGGGAGAATCTGTCTCCGGGGTAGTTTCCAGCAGTCTCCCCACATCCTCATAGACCGTATCCCAGGAGGTGTTTCCTCCAAGAGCGGCAATTTTTTGAAAAAAGGAGATGAGGGCCGCATATGCCCGCCCGCCGCAGAGAGAAGAACCTGCCAGGAGATAGGAGCTTCCGAAAAAGGGGCGGCTTTCCACCGAGCCGTTAAACACAAGGTTGTTTCCCACCATAGAAATCTGGCTTCCCGTACCTACATTTACCAATACGGTTCCTTCACTTTCCCGGACAGAACCCAAAAAGCTCGCCTGATTGTCCCCTAAGGCCACTGCAACAGGGACGCCCTGTTCGGTATGTCCATAAAGGGCAAAATCTCCGGAAACGTCGGGCAGAAATCCGGTATTGACGCCGGCCTTTTCCAGCACTTTTTGGTCAAAGGCGTTTTCTTGGAGGGAAAACACGCCGATGCTGGCTCCGTTGGTGGGATGAATCAGCGGCGCAGAGCCTTTGCACAGCCGCATCGCCGCATAATCTCCGATGGTGCAGAAGGTGACGGCCTCCGCCGGCAGCTGCTTTAACTGAGACAGGCAGTAGTGAGTGGCCATGCCGTATCCGTCGGACACCTGATATCCGGTTGCTTCGGAAAGGGAAGCGGAATAACTTTTTCCGGTCTGCTCCATCCTTTGAGAGGACTGCATGTCCTGCCAGATATAGAGGGGAGAAACAGCGCTTCCTTTTTGATCCAGGTAGAGAATACCGTGCATCTGTCCGCTGATGCCGATACAGGCGGGTGTGCCGAACTGACCTGTCAGTTTTTTCAGGATCGTATCAACCTTTTCCAGGATCTTTTCTGGATCTTGAGAACGTTCATACTGGTTTTTTCCGGGGAGCGTGCTGTCATTTGGAAGGGTTTGAGAGGAAAGCACCCTGCCGGAAGCACAGTCCAATGCGATGCCGCAGATAGTGGTGGTGCCGATGTCCAGTCCGATTGCAATACTCATACCGATGTCCTTTCTGTGAGGAAATTCATTTTGACAGAAAAGAAGGGGGCGTTTCCCCCTTTTTTCTTTCTGGATTTTTATTTTACTGCCTTTTGGGCATATTCTTTTAACAATTTAACATAAATCCGGTAGTTTTCTTCTGTGACGTCAGGAGGCGTCTGATGGTCAACCGACGGGATGTACCGTCCGGAGCACATAGCGGGGAAAATGCGTTCAAACTCTTTGCGCATTGCTTCTTCTCCCAGGTGCATCACGGTTTTGTCATATCCGCCGATCATGATCCATTCCGGATAATTTTCCCGGATAAAGTTGACGTCTACGCCGGCCTGACGTTCCAGCGGGAGCACCCCTTCGATCCCCACTTCCTGGAACCAGGGAATCAGAGGCTGTACGTCCCCGTCTGTGTCAATCAGCACCTTTGTTCCCTGAGCCTTAATGGAGGGGATTACCTTTTCGTAATAGGGTTTCATAAATTCGTCATAGCATTCTTTGGAGAGCATCGGTCCATGATTGTAGGACATATCCTCGGCGAAGGTCATAAATTCCGGTGTGAGCACATCATAAATCACCTCAATGGTCCTGAGATGAAAGTCTGCCAGACGGCGATTCATCTCATGCATCAGCTCCGGATAATCGTAGAAAGCATAGAGATGGTTTTCAATTCCGAATAAGGTGCGTGGGAACCAGAAGAAGCCTTCCAGGGTAAACCATACGGCGGTATCTCCTGCGTCATGAATCGGCTTTGCCTTCATCAGATTTTGTCTCAAGACTTTCAGGTCTTCCTCCGGAAAAAGATGGGGAAGCATCGCTTTAAACTCTTCTTCTGTTTCCAACAGAGGAGCGCCGTGAGATTTTGGCTGAGGCACCTCTGCTCCTCTGGGGGAAACCCAAAACTGGGTGAGGGAATCCAGCCCGAAATAAGTAAATAATTTTTGGGAATCCAGAATGATTTCCGGATTTTTTTCCTGCCAGTTGAACACGGTTTTATCCCACCAGCTTGCCCATTCCACAACTGGGAGACGATCCGCTGGCTTTTGTCCGTTTAACACCGCTTTTACACGTTCTCGATTTGTCATATCGCTGCCTCGTTTCTACAAAACTATATTTTTGGGAAACCAGTCTGATCGACGGTCTTTCTTAAAAAAGAATCAATTTTATTATAAACGAAAGATTTTAAAATTCAACTGAAAAATAGAGATCGAAAAAAATAATTATAAGAAAGAAATTTTTTTGATATGGGAGTACCGACCTCACAGCCTTTATGATAAAACAGAATTTGTTTTATCAATTCGTTTGCCGGGCGTTTCACCCCGGCGCCCCGATGTCCTTTGGTGAGCGCCAAAGGACACAAAACGCTTCACTCAAACGCCGTGAAGGCTTGGTGTAAATCTTAAAAGTTGACTCCTAACAAAGTACAGAGGAAAATATCAGTTTCTGCCAAAACATTCGTCAGCCCCATCTACGAACTGAATTTTTCCATCTTCACATGGTTAGGAGGACACTTGTTAGACCCGCACCAAGCCATTCCGGCGTTTGAGGAATGTCCTTTTGCCTACTTTTGGACATCAAACGTAGGTCCGGGTTTGGGGGCCGACGCCCCCATAAACCAAGTACAGAACCGACTTGGTTCTGTAAGTTACATTTCTGTTTATCATTTCAGAAATAGCAAAACCGTATCGGTATGACCAATACGGTTTTGGATAAAAATATGATTTTCCATAACAGCGAAGAGAAAACGCTTATTTTTTCAGCTGGAATGATTTACAGTCGGTACACTGATCCATAGTCGGATTCAGTTCGTGAGTACCTACGGTAATACAATCCAAAGAGCAGTAGTTATCACCCTGGCAGTGATTGGCACACTGTTCTACAGTACATTTGATGCTGTGGTTTGCTTTACAGGTTTCCATGTTTTATAACCTCCTTTGTTTTGATGTATCTATAGTATGTGAATGTTTTCCACTTTTATACCAATGAGTCGAAATGAAACAGGGGGATTTTTTGATCGATGTATTAAGAAATTTTTAAGAAACATCTCAAAAACTTTCTAAGAAACAGTGGATATACTGAAAACAGAAATAGGATAGGGATAAATAGAAATTTAGCGTTCTAATTAAAAACCATTTTCCTTATTATATTCTTTCCGAGAAAGAATAAAGCACCTGGGAGCACCGGCTCCCAGACCCCGGCCAATCTTTGTTCGCCCAAAGATTGGATAAAGGGCGCCGCTCAGTCGCCGCGGCGGCTTGGTGCGGGTCTTTGAAGTGTTCTCCTATCGATATTAGAAGCAAAAATCCAGTTTGCGGCCGGGGCTGACGGTTATTTTAGCAGAAACTAATATTTTCCGTTGTACATTCGTTAGGAGCCAACTTTTAAGATTCGCACTAAGCCTTCACGGCGTTTGAGTGAAGCTCTTTTGCCTACTTTTGAGCTAGCAAAAGTAGGCCGCGTGCGGGGCGGCTCCCCGCATAGCCTTCTTCTTTCTCTGAAAGGAAACAGGGGGAGAAACTAAAAGGAAAATGGAAATGGAAAACTGAATTTCTGTTTACCTCTATTTCTTAAGAATTCTTAAGAAATAGTTGCTTGACAAAATAGGCTGCCAGCAGCACAATCCTAATTGTACTATTACAAATAGAACGATTATCCCTTTCGGAAAAAATCAAAGGAGGAACCATCGTGACAGTCAAAAAGTTTATGAAAAAGGTAAACCGCGGCCTGGCCCTTGCACTGGTGCTGATCATTGCACTGGCGGTGTATATTGGGATAGACGAGACGCGGTTTAAAAAAGAAAAGCCTCAGATCGTACAGACATTAAATGAATATATGGCGGATCTGGGAAAGGTGCTGAATACCCCGGAAGAATATCGGAAATTAGGGGAAAAAATGCCGGACGAGGCATTAAGACAGCAGGAACAGGAATTGGAAGAGGTGCTCAACCGTTATTGGATTTCTGCTGGAGGAAAGAACCCCAATTACTATTACAGTGAAACCTATATGCAGGAGTGGCTGCAAAATGTAAATGCACTGCTGGAACAAATGAGTTATGGGAACGGCTATCTGTCCAGCTGGAACTGCCGGATCGAGGGTTCCCCCCAGATCTACAAAAACGGCAGCGACTCTGCTACGGTAGAATTGGAATACACCCTGACCGCGGAATATACCGGCAAGGTCAATGTGCCAGGCCCGGACAGCTATGCCTCGATGGTAATAGAAGCGGGCGGGGACTCGCAGCAGGAACAGCAGGAGCAGGCGATGAGACTGACGGTAACGGGATCTTTGGGGTTTGAGCTTGAGAGAAGCGATAATACTTGGAGGATCAAATCCACTACAGGAAACGGTTATGAATATTCCGAACCGGTACTGGTGGGCGAAGAAGCCTAAGAAAGGGGGAAACGGAATGACTACAGCATTAAAAATAGAACATTTGAATAAAACCATTGGAAAACGGCAGATTCTCCATGACATTTCCTTTGAAACCTATCAGGGCGAAGTGTTCGGCTTTTTGGGCCCCAACGGCGCAGGAAAAACCACTACCATTAAAATGATTGTGGGACTTTTGAGCATTGATGAGGGAAATATCGTGGTCGATGGCTTCGACGTAAAAAAGAATTTTGAAAAAGCCATGCGTAACATCGGCGGGATCGTGGAAAATCCTGAGCTTTACAAATACATGACCGGAATGCAGAACCTTCAGCAATACGCCCGGATGAGAGGAAATGTGACCCAGCAGCGAATCGATGAAGTAGTGCAAATTGTCGGGCTGAGCAACCGTATTCACGAGAAGGTGTCCAAATATTCGTTGGGAATGCGCCAGCGTCTGGGTGTTGCCCAGTCCATTCTTCATCACCCGAAGGTATTGATTTTAGACGAACCTACCAACGGGTTAGACCCGGCTGGAATTAAGGAACTGAGGGATATCTTAAAATCCCTTGCTCATAAAGAGGGAATCAGCGTACTGGTTTCCAGCCACCTGATGAGCGAAATGGAAATGATGTGTGACCGAATCGGTATCATTGTAGACGGCAAGCTGATAGGGGTGCACACCATGGAAGAAATGGTTCGTGTCACCAATAATGATGAGGAAATCTATACCTATAAAGTCTCTCCGATGGAAGCGGCATTGAACTGTCTGCCAGCAAAAATGAGGGAAACGTCCTGCAAAGTGTTAGACGAAAACCATTTTGAACTTTCCGTACCGGTGGAACAGGCCGAGCGCATCATCAGCCAGATCAACCGGGAAATGGTCATGAGTGAAGTGACCTTGTATACAGTGGTTCCTGCGGAAAGAAAGAAACTGGAAGATGTATTTATCGAGCTGACAGGATCAGGAGGGAAACAAATTGGCTAGATTTTTTCGATTGGTTAAAAATGAATATTTAAAAATTATCCTCAAGGTGAGCACCTGGATCATGCTGATTCTTGTCGCTTTAACCGCTATAGGAATCGGAGCGCTGGCCAAAATCAGCCAAAATCAGATGGAGCGGTACTATGCTTCTGAAGCAAGCAATACCGATGAGTATCTGGACAGCTTAGAGCGGGAAATCAGCTATTTAGAGCAGTACAAACCGGAAGGCTACGAACAGGAGATTCAGATGTATGAAGTCCAGATTCAGTATGAGATCGGTTCTGCCGACTGGCGGCAGGAGCCTGCCGCAGAGCTTGCCACACTGAAAAGCCAGTATGAGGAGCAGAAAGCAGCGGGAGCGGACACATCCGAGACAGAAGCCTCTATGGGGCAATATGATACCATTATTTCCAAAAACGACTGGAAAGCGTACTGCAACCTGAAATGCGCGTTGATTGATCAGGATGCGACACTGACAGATGGGCAAAAGGAAGCTCAGAAATGGGGGTATCAGTATCGTTTGGACCACAATATTCCCTATGATTCCGACGACTGGAGAAGCGAGCTGATCAACAATATCTCCTCGGCGAAACAAACGGTACAGTCTCAGGAAGCGTTAAGGGAAACCGGCGGCGGATTCAATCAGGAGGAGTACCAACAGGCGAAGGAAAGTGTTCTGATCGGGGAATATCAGTTGGAGAACAATATTTCTCTGAATGTAGCGGATTCGGATGCTATGATGAGCATGAGCGGGGGCGGCGGAACGATCAATTTCTGGGCGATTATGGCGATGTCCGTTGCTGTGATTTCGATAATCAGCATGCTGATTATCGTGATTGCCGGAAGCAGTGTCGCCAACGAATTTTCCAACGGCACCATCAAATTTTTGCTGATTAACCCGGTTACCAGAGGAAAGATTTTGATGAGCAAGTATGCGGCAATCATCTCTTTCTCCTTTGTGATGTTGATTTTGTTTTATCTCATGAGCGCCCTATCTGGAATCATATTTTTCGGAGTAGGAGATTTAGGAGCACCGTATCTTTATGTCAGCGGGAATGAGGTAAAGGAAATGTCCGGCTTCTTATATATGGCATGGAGATATCTGTTGGGAAGCCCCAGCATTATCATGATGGCAACCCTGGCCTTTGCGATTTCCTCACTGGTGAGAAGCTCTGCTTTGGCCATCGGCGTAGGCGTATTCGTGATGCTGGCAGGAAGCGGGATCACCCAGTTTATGAAGTTGATGCTCAATCTGGACTGGTCGAGATATTTTGTCTTTGCCAATACCGATTTAAACAGCATCCTTACCGGAAATTCTATTTACGGAAACCATACGATTACCTTTGCGTTATGTGTATTAGCCGTTCATATGGTGGTATTTTTACTCACTGCCTGGGACGGATTTACCAGAAGAGAAGTATAAAAAGCCGTCTGCGGAAAATTTTCCGCAGACGGTTCTTTTCATATCTTTTATGGATGTTCTTTTCTAAACAGAAATTTAGCGTTTCTTTTTAAAACAATTTTGCCCTATCACTTTCTTTCAGAGCAAGAAGAAAGTTCCTGGGAGCACCGGCTCCCAGACCCCGGCACCTTTTGCTTGCCCAAAAGGTGGAAAGGGCACCGCTCAGTCGCCGCGGGGGCTTAATGCGGGTCTAACAAGTGTTCTCCTAACCACGCTAAGAAGGGAAAATTTAGTTTATCGCCGGTGCTGGCGACTGTTTTGGCAGAAACTAACATTTTCCGTTGT
>CALWNT010000031.1 GCA_944382885.1 uncultured Clostridia bacterium
GTGGAAAGAGGCGCTGCTGAGCCGGTGAGCAATGTAAGCGCATAGCGGGGCAGCAGTTCCAGCTTGGCTGGTTCTACTGGTTCTGGAAGCATTGATTACGGCTTTATCTGGCCGTTCAGCGGATATATTTCCGCTCCGTACGGATACAGCGCGATTTATGGTTCCTCTATGCACACTGGGCTTGATATCGCACGGTACGGCGGCGCGTTGAATAAACCGATTGTTGCCTGTGCATCCGGCAAAGTCATCTATTCCGGATGGAACGGAGCCTATGGGAAACTAATTAAAATCGATCATGGCAACGGCGTCCAGACCTGGTATGCGCACTGCAACTCGTTACAGGTATCCGTAGGGGATTATGTCCAACAGGGTCAGCAGATTGGCCTTGTAGGTTCTACCGGAAATTCTACCGGACCGCATCTTCACTTGGAAGTTCGTATCAACGGCATTCATAAAAATCCCTTAAATTATCTTCCTTAAATACAGCATTTGATTGTAAATTGAGAAAAACAGCCTGTGTTCTGTATCCAATGGGGTATGGAGCGGCAGGCTGTTTTTTTATGTTTTTTATTCCCAAAATACGATAGACGAGAATCTTACCAAAAGACCGGAGACGGCATTTTTTGCCTATCTCCAGTCTTTTGTGTATTTCTGGTAGCATAGATCGCACAATAAGAGTAAAATCATTCTGTATGGAGGAATCTATTATGGAAAATCGTCTATTCGTTCAATTTAGACATTATTTAATACAAGAAGAAAAAAGCTCTGCAACCATTGAAAAATATCTGCGGGACATCCGCTGTTTTTTTCGATTTCTGTCAGGAAAAGAAATTTCAAAAGAAAAAACCATTGCTTTTAAAGAATATCTTACTCAGCATTATGCCCCAAGCAGCGTCAATTCCATGCTGGTTGCGCTGAATTCTTTCCTGCGGTTCACCAATCGTCAGGAATACTGTGTTAAAACGTTAAAAATCCAGCGTCAAATCTTCAGCAGGGAAGAACAAGAACTCTCAAAAGCTGAATATAAACGACTAATCAAAGCTGCGGCTAATACACGGCTGTCCTATATTATCCAAACGATCTGCGGAACCGGCATTCGGGTAAGCGAATTGCAGTATATCACCACAACAGCGGTACAAAAAGGAAAAGCTGTGGTAAACTGCAAGGGAAAAATGCGGATTATTCTGATTCCCGCGCCAGTACGGGAACTGCTGAAAAAATATATCAAAAAAGCTGGCATCCAACAGGGATCAGTCTTTATTACCAAAAGCGGGAAACCAGTCAATCGAAGCAATATTTGGCGGGATATGAAAAACCTCTGCACAAAAGCCAACGTTTCGGAAAAAAAGGTTTTTCCCCACAATTTGCGGCATTTATTTGCAAGAATTTTCTATTCGCTGGACAAAGATATTGTCCGTCTCGCAGACCTCTTGGGGCACAGCAGCATCAATACCACACGAATTTATACCATTGAATCAGGAAAACAGCATCTGATACAGCTGGAAGCGGTACAAAAAATATTGACGACATAATTTTGATTATGTCGTCAAATTAGATATAATTTACCGCTATAATTATTTTAATTATAGCACGGTGAAATTAAATTAGCAATACATACTCACCATAAATTTTTTATTATCTAAAAAAAGCGCAGTAAACGAATCGGAAAAAAACACATATTTTTTCCGGCTGTTTTACTGCGTCTTTTTATTTTATTGAAAAAGATTTTTCGGTTTTTAAAAGCCTCTGTTCGATATATTGTTATAAATAAATCATAATTGATGATTACATAATCAAAATTATGTTGTTATCAATGCTTACATAAGGACGGTGAACCCAATTTATGGTAATGCAAAAGCAGAAAAAGCAATCATCCGGCGGGATAAAAATCGCAATTATTCTTTTAGCTGTCCTACTAATATTGAGTTTGGCGGGGTTGGCGGCCCGTTATCTCTATCTGGGCTTCTTTTCTCTGAGACAGGAAACGGTAACGGTACCGGGCAACCTAATTGGATCTCAAGGGAGCTCACAGACAGCTGTGTCTGTTCCCTTTTTTTCAGAGGATGGAAGGTCTGAGACGGCGTTTTTTTCCGCTTTCGATCAGCAAACTCCGTCCGTGCTGCCGCTAACCAATCATACACAATCCTCTCAGAACCAGGCACAGGCGGTAGTTCTGGAACTTTCCCAGAAACAATTCAATGACAACCAGCCGTTTCAGGTCCGCAATATGCTCCCTGGTGACAGTGTAACAGGGTATTTTTGTGTAAAAGCCTATCACGAAAAAGATATTACTTTGTACTTTGATGCAGAAGTGACCCAAGAGACCAAATCCTTGGGGGATGTTCTGCGCATAAAAGTCACCCACTTAGATACTGGAAAAGTGCTCTGCGACGCGCCTTTTTCTGAAATCGACGGACAGGCGTTTTCTGAAATTTTGACGCAAAACGCCCAGGAAGAAAGCACAGCCTATTATCAGGTAGACGTTTCACTGGATACTTCTGTGGGAAATGAATATCAGGCTGCCATGCTGGAAGCAGACTTCAACTGGTACGTGGAAAGCGAAGACGAAGGCGACATGACTACACCTCCTCCGGATACTGGGGCTGTTATTCATCGAGTCCTTTGGATTGTCGCAGCCTCATCCGCATTTTTGCTGCTCCTGCTGCTGTTCTTGAAACGGAGAAAGGAGGCCGGCCGTGATGAGTAAACCTAACAATACGAAGAAAAAAACAGCCGCCAGCCTTGTTACCATACTTGCGCTGCTTTTCATGCTGGTTTTGACAACTTATGCGTTGGTTGCTTCTTTTGTGTCCGTAGACGACCATCTGTTTGAAACCGGCACAGTAGATATTGAACTCAACGGCGGAAAAACCATCTTCGATGGTTCCGACCTCAATACAGAGCCGGGATACAGCGTGGTAAAGGATTTCACCGTAGAAAATAAAGGAAGCGCGGCCGTTTATTACCGTTTGTA
The DNA here is from genome assembly GCA_944382885.1 of uncultured Clostridia bacterium. Lineage (GTDB taxonomy): Bacteria > Bacillota > Clostridia > Oscillospirales > Ruminococcaceae > Massiliimalia. The sequence goes on from CALWNT010000031.1 coordinate 2,975, forward strand.
TCTGGAAAATGTGGAAGGCCCTTTGCAGGAAGTAATGACATTTTCAATTTACGACGGGGACAAGCTGCTCTTTACCGGAAAGGCGAAAGAATTTAATCAAGAGCACTACTGCCAGGGAGACAGCCCTCTCTCTGCCGGTGAAACCAGAACCTTAACTGCCGTGGTAAACATAGAGGAATCCGTAGGAAATGCCTACCAAACCGACGGTATTACCTTTGATATGACGGTCGACGCAGTACAGGCAAAGAATAACCCGAACCAAGTGTTTGAATAACGGCTGTTTTAGGCAGTGGAAACGGCAAAATTTGAGGAGGGTCTTAAGATGAACAATATTAAAAAATCATTATGGGTCAGCGGTTTGGCCCTATTGATTTCTATTGTAATGCTGGTCGGCACCACTTTCGCGTGGTTCACTGACAGTGTGATAAATCAGGGAAATGTCATTCAATCAGGCAATTTAAAGATTAGCGCAAATGGCATTTATCTGAGTCAAAACAATTCTAATCAACTTTGGAATACTCAAATTAATTCTATCAACTGGGGACTGAAAAAGCCATTAATTCAACAAGAAAATTGGGAACCCGGGCAGTATGACGCCGTCGTGGTTCAGATAAGTAATTTTGATAGCACTTTATCTGCCAATGTCGCTCTGGATTTTAACATAACAGGCGAAGAAGGGCAGAGTCTAACTGAGGCTCTTTGGTATCGTCTCACCCCAATTCCAGCGACATTTAATAATGTCAATAACAGTGTCAGCAAAGATCAGTTATTGCAAGAATCTCAACGAAGAATTAGTTCGGATGATAATGTTGAGTCTTGGAGCGTACATAAGATGTCCTCCATTGAAACGGACGCTACGAAGCCTGTTACTCTTCAAGGCGGGCAAAGTTCAAAAGGACACGATTGCTACGTGTTCTACCTTCTGGAATACGGCATGTATACCGATGCTGGTCCAGAGTATATGGATAAGACTTTTAATTTGGACATTACCGTAAAGGCAACTCAGGCCCCAGTAGAGGAAGACGGCTTTGGCAACAGTGATTATGACGCAGAGGCTCCGCTGGACTTTGTCCCGGTAGAAACGGCAGAGGAATTTACGCAGGCCTTGCAAGAAGGTAAACCGGTTTCCTTAAAACAAAATATTACTTTAACCAATAATAATGGTATTAAATTGGACGGAAGCGAGAGTCAGATTCAAAATCTAAGCATTCAGGGCAATGGACATACCCTTGATCTGAGCGGTATGGACGATGGGGCGAATTCGATCCTGCTGATCCATCAGGATATTGATACCGTCAAAATAGACGATGTGAAATTGATTACAGATAACTACAACAATTCAGCCCTTGCCTTTGCATATTGTACAGTTGATTCTATTGAGGTCAGTAACTGTGAGATCAGCGGCTTTAAATACGGCATTTGGGTAGCCAACGACAATATAGTAAGCAAAGTCAATATCTCAAATTCTCATATTTCCGCTTGGGCGTCTTACTATCATTACGCCGCAAATAGTCGGGTAACCTTTGACAATTGTACTTTGGAAGGAACCAACAGACACAGCGGCGATTCGAATGGGTTCGCCACAGTGGTAATAGAGGGCGGAACCAATCAAGATGGAACCAAACGAGGTTACAACAATATTTTTACTTTCAACAACTGTACTCTCATCGCGGAAAATACAGACGGAAGCAGAGAACAGAATATTCTTTCAATGCAATATCAAGCTCAAAATAACACGGTATATTTTAACGACTGTACCATTGAGCAAAAAACAGAAGGCCATATTTTCCACTTATATCCGCTTTCGGACAATAATCATGTATATGTAAATGAAAAAGAAATTAAGCCCAATACCAACCAGATTGAATATCAATAGGAACTGCACGAATTATGAATATAAATTGTGCGGAGACGATTCGGCTGTTTTGCAACGGCTAAGTACACTCACCTCATTTACCGGATAAACCGTTTGGGCGGTGGTGCTGCCGCCCGGACGTTTATCGAAATAAATTGACAAAAATAACAGGAGGAAAAAGCAATGAAAAGCACACGAAAATCATTGTGGGCAAGCGGACTGGCCCTGTTGGTCTGCGTTGCTCTGCTGAT
>CALWNT010000032.1 GCA_944382885.1 uncultured Clostridia bacterium
CTGGATTCTCTGCCGGTTCCAGCGGTTCTTCCGGCTCCGGAGGGATCACCGTGGGAGCCTCTCCCCACACTGAAAGAATCTCAGAAAGGAAGGGCTCCTCCACTTCCTCCTGAAGCTCGATTCTTCCCGCCTCACTGTTGCAGTAGGCTTTCCGCCAGAAGCTCCCATCCGCTTCCTCCCGATAGAGGGAAACTCCCTTTTGTGTTAAATTGCTGTAACCTGTATACATTTTCTCCTCCTATTCTTCCGTGCGGTACCACCCAGAAAATACAATCGCGAAATTATTTCCGCTCGCGCATTGTATCTTTGTATTTATCGCTGTATAACCATCTCTATCGATCAATTCCAGTTTATTCCCGTTGACTCCGGCGTTCCGAAAGTTTCTAAAGCTTTCCTCTTCTCCTCCGGATGAATATGGGATTATAACATTGCTTTGAGGGAATTTACTACAGGTAAACGGAATCCCTAAGATATTGTAATATCCAGTCGGTGCGGTTTGAACAGTTCCCCGTATCTCTCCTGACAAATATACTAAATTCCCCAGTTTGCAATATGTCCCCTCCCGTGTTGTATAGCTAAACGCTCCTGCGCCTGATGAGTCGCTTCCCGCGAGGGTTGGCGTCCATGTCCCAGTTTCATACCCTCCAAAGGTGATTTCTTCCCAGCCGGAAAATCCTAAATCCGCTCGATAGGTACCACACCACTTATCAAAAAATCCGTTATATGGTCTCGTAAATGTGAAATGAACCGGTCCGAAATTGGTTTTTAGAATTTCCAAAGTCCCGTATTGGGTTGGATGATTCGGGTTGTTGTCCGTGCTGTTTACCGGCAATATTGCAACAGAATTATTGATCATGGCGTTGACAATCGTTGCGTAGTCCGAAGTTACCGGAACTCCCAAATCTGTCCAGTTGATATACTGGGTTAGTTTCGTTTTATCTTCTATTTCCTCATTTCTCGTGTACTCTATCCAGTTTCCCCATTTTGTACCGTCGTAGGATTTATACCACTTTCTCCCGTCTCCGCGGCTTATCAATTCAATCCGTTTTGTGGTATTCCCTGTAGTCCAAAAATCCCAATACACTGTGACGTAACTCTGACCGAGGGTTACCCCCTCCGGCTTGTCTGCAAAGGTATTGGCAACTGCGCTCAAAGCGTAATAATTTCCGGGGTTTAATGTTTCCAAGGTTAGATTTTGTTCCGTTAACTGAGTCAGATTCGTCAGCTGCACATACTTTCCGGGAAGAGCGTCAAGCTGTGCTATAATCGCATCATAGGCATTTGGATTTTCCCTCAGATAATTGATAAACGACTGAAACGCTTCATATTCTTCTTGAGATGCATCCAAAATATCTTGTAATTCCTGAATAGTAGCTAATTCCAAATATTTCCCGCTTCCAATTCCTATCCGGAATTTAGGCGTGTCCAACGATGCCGCAGGTTCTCCTGGGAGCAGCTTTGCAGGCTTAAAATCGTTTTCGTTGCCAATTCTAACAGTGATTGCCATCTTATTCCTCCTCAAAAAGTTTTGGTTCTTTCGGCGTTGCCTCTTCAATCATCGCACGAGCTTCCTCTTCCGACATTTTTTCAAATTTTACGTAGTACATCCAAGGAGGCACATCCCCCTGCAAACGGTATTTCCACCAGTTAGACATATCTTCTTGATAATTATAGGTGATATCTCCAAAACTAAAGGACATATTATCTTTCAATGTTTCCCATAGCTCCGGCGGTGTATCAGAATATAGATCCGCCATCACATTACAGCCATACAGCAGCTGTATCATGGCATTTTTCAACCCATCCCTGATGTTTTTTATCGTCCGTATTGTTTCCTGATCGTCCGCTTCCACCTGAGTGGCGGTAACAATTCCGGTTTTTTCGTCCAGCTGAAAAAAGCCTTGGGAAAATCCGCACTTGGTAGAAATCATAGACAAAATGGAGTTAATATCGCTGATCCGGTCGCTAGTAAGCAAAGTAGAGGTATGCTCATGGATTGTATTGTCCTCATTTACACCCACCCCCATTTCCACACCGCGTACAAATCGGGGCAACTTAATATTTTGTGTTTCGGCATACCGAATAGCAGATTGAGGCAGAAATGTAATATGTTTGCTGTCCTCAATTTCGCCAGCCTTACGGCTCCATGCAATATCAAGGTCTTTCAACTCTTTCAAACAGTTATTCCACACTGGGACTCCCAGAGGGCTTGCGCGGTCTATCCTGTTAGGAGCTGGATTTTTAAAATAGGCAAACAGTGGCATTTGGATATTTAGAAGGGCAATATCCGGCTTGATTTCCGCCCACTCTCTGATCTCCGACAATTCACATGGTTTGCCTATATTGGTCTGTAGCGTGCTTGCATAACTTCCTGTCTTCGCTTTGTAGGCGTAATTGGTAACCCGATATGTTTTTTCCGGTATCCCATCTTCTGCGGTACTATCTTCAAATCGGTGCCATTCCAGGCGGGTATAGGTATAATCTCCTCGCTTAATCTGGCTTTGGAAGACACACCCCAAAATATTTCCGTTGCTGTCTGTCTCTGTCGGTGCGAAACTTCCCGGCTCTATATAGTCGATGTTATGACCATTGGGTTTGAACATGATTCCACAGTTTCCTAAGGCTTCAGACACTTTGTCCTGGATAACCGATAATACATAGTCCGCTTGTTTTTGTAGATAGTCCGCTCGCTCGCTGCCTGAAATGTCAATGCCAAGATCGAGAGTTACCAGCCCCGCCGTCACATCGTCAATATATCCAGCAAAATTGATACTTTCTATATCGTCGTCCGGATCCATCCAAGGCGGCTTTCCTGCGGTAATATCATAAAATCGCGCAATTGCTGTCTCCATAATAGAAGAAAGCTGCACATCTGCCTGAAAGCGATCTTCTATCTCTTTTCTAAACAATTTATTCCACACCGCCTTTATCCATGTTATCAGTCCCATTACACAACCCACCTATTCAGCCGCCTTGCCACCGTATAGATGTAATATCGTATCAAATCCATGTGGTGGTCATTCTCTTTGATTACTGCGTCTTCCGGATTATTATCATCCCACGCATACTGTTCAAACTCTTTCAACGTCTCCGTGCAGCTATCATGTATTTTCAGCAACCCGTAATTGAGATACTTTGTTACTTCCTGTATTCCGTTGATAACGTCATTGTTTGCGCCTTTTACAATATATTTCGCGTGTTTCTTGATTGTCTCAATAAAACCGGCGGCGGAAGGGTCAACAACGATATATTCTATTGGTATATCTCCAACCATCTTTTCTATGAGGTCGTAATACCCCTCATTATCAAGCCTATTCCGATCCCTTCCGGAGTAATGCAGCTCTTTAATCATCGTGCTGCTGCGTCCGTCAAACTCAAACAATCCAACAGCAAAAGGATTTACAGTACCGTAGTCGATGGACAGATAGTATTTATGCCCTCTCTTGTATTCTATCGATCCGCTGACAACATTTTTCTCCCGGCTGAACATCGGATATACCAAGCCTTCTGCAAGCGCCCACTCTCCCAAAATATAACGCTTATAATAAACGCTTCCAGTATATTCCTTGCAAAGATTGTCCACAAATTCCTGAGGAAGAAAGGGATTGTCAAAAATCGTATAATGCTGGTTGTATACATCAAAATCGCTTTCCAGAAACGCTTTCAGCCAGTGATTCGGCCCCTGCGGGTTCAGCGCTCCGTCAAAACAGGAATACGGCTTGTCCAAACGTGACTTTAATAGCTCAAATACTTCTTCATTCCAGTCCGCGACCTCATCGCCGTAAACATATTTGATGGAGCTACCACGGATTTTTGATACCTGGCTGACCTTCTCGGCTCCCAGACAATAGACCCGCTCTCCGAACAAATAACATGTATTCTGACTATTGATTTCTCCAACAAGATCAGTACCCCAGATATTGCGCATAGGTTCCAAAATATTTCTCTCTATAGTAGATTTTGTAACTCCCAGAATCACCGCAAGCCCAGGTTTACCAATTCTCGCCCGGATGCGCTTTGGGATCACAAAATAGTCCATGTAAGTCTTGCCCGAGCGAGTTGCGCCGGTCTTGAAGTTCCATCTCTTATTGGCACTGTCAAAATACTCCCTTTGCTTTTCACTAAAAGCCATTAAATGACACCGCCAATCTCTTTCAGAACTTCATCCAGCTTAGCTAACGCATCTTCGTTTGCCTCTTGCTCGGCGTTCCATCCTTTAAAATTACATCGCAAACTAAACTGTGCTCCATTGCTGCCGTCCCGGTCAAACAGCCTTTCTTCGGTATATTGCTCCACTCTTGACTTCGCGCGCGTAATCGTGTTACAAAACTCCTTTTTCCCCTGATATCTCAATAGATCAAGTCTGCTTGTAAACCCAAGCGCAAGAGCTAATCCGGTCACTGTTGGAGGATGCTTATCAACAATAACCGGATAACCATATTTGTTATAAACCGGCTTTCCATCTTCATCCAACAAAGGGTGTCCTTCGCAATCCTTGAAATACTGTTCGATTTTTTCTTCAATTTCTTCCTTGCTTTTATATTTTGGGGGCCTTCCAGTTTTAGCCACTACCAAACACCTCTCGTATACATAAAAACACCTCGCACACAGCATTATAGTCCCTACTATAATTTTACTATGTGCGAAGCGTTCTTTTGTGCACTCATTTTTGAATACGTCCAAACAGACGTAAATAATCGTCTATGAGCGATAATGCCTTTCGCTGATATCCATAAAAATCATGCTTTGGAAGCGGTATATATTCTTTTGCGCTTAATTTGTCATAGCTTATCCCCAAAGTTAAACTGTCAAATAACTGCTGAGCGAGTTCCGGCTTTACAGATTTACATACTTTTTGAATCATTTCTTTGTCCTTTGGAGCAGCATGAGTACAGAAATCTATCAAGAAACGTCTGGTATCATCAGACAAGCCATAATCTTTCAGCCATTTATCCCTTATGCGCAAATTATTCACATCCTTTTAGTCAGATCAATCTCATAGCTATACCGATTGAAGTAAATCCGCCAAGCGCCCACAAAATTATCTTCAGAATTCCATATTTGTCATCTTTATCGTTCCCTTTTGCTATGGCTGTTAAGAAAAACATAACCGAAAAAATTATCATCAAAACAAATATTGTTATTTTCATAAATTTTCCTCCTATTTGCTATAGTTCGAAACAAATTATCATATCTAATGTCAAAGCGCAGAAGCCCGCAAAACACCATCCAAAAACTGCAAGTCCGTCGTCGTACTCATCGCGTTGATTCCCTTTGGCAAGTGACATCAGAAAAAATATAGTTGCAAGAATAAGGATAAAAATAAACAATGTGATTTTCACAGGCTTCCCTCCTACGCTCCCAAAACAAGCCTCATCCCAATGGCAGCGGCAATCCCTCCCACCAGGCAAAACCCGGCGATCTCCGCCGCAAAGAGAAGATAGGTGAGGATTTTCCATTTTCCCTCCCGCTGCTCTTTTTCTTCCAACGCTTCCGCTGCCATCGACAATGCTTCCCGGTCTTTTTTATCATGGCTGTATGCCGCCGCGATCATATGTAACTGTTCAATCGCCTGTTGGTTGGTCATTTTCTCTTCTTCCTCCTTCTGGATTTACTCCGGTCTTT
>CALWNT010000033.1 GCA_944382885.1 uncultured Clostridia bacterium
CAGAAAGCGGTGGAGATGGGGGTATCCTACCTGGAGCTGATGGAAAACGCGGGGACAGGAAGCGCCAGGGAAATCGTGAAGCGCTATTCTGTTCTGAATAAGAGCTGTGTGATTCTCTGCGGGAACGGCAATAATGGAGGAGACGGATTTGTCATTGCCAGAAAGCTCCATGAAAAGGGAGCGAATGTAGCGGTGGTACTTTGCAAAGGACAGCCAGCCACCAAAGAAAGCCATGCGATGTTTGAAAAAGTTCAGAAGATGGGCTTGGTCTATTTGGATATGGAGACAGAACTGAGCCTGATCTTATTCAAACTCCGCCAGGCAGATCTGATTATCGATACTGTGTTCGGAACCGGATTTCACGGCGAAATCACCGGTGTGCTGAGCAAAGTAATCGAGCGGGCGAATGAATCACCGGCAAAGAAAATCGCAATAGACATTCCCAGCGGAATCAACGGAGATACCGGAAAAACAGAGGGCGTTTATTTTCAGGCGGATATTACGCTGGCATTGGGGGCCTATAAATGGGCTCATGAGCTGCTTCCTTCCGCAGAACAATGCGGCACAATCATCCTAGTGGATATCGGCATTCCCACAGAGGCGTTTTGGGGGATGGATGCAACTGTAAAAAAGGTAACCAAGGAACTTTTAAAGGATGTACTGCCCAAACGGGAAGCGGAGAGCAATAAGGGGGATTATGGAAAGCTTTTGATTCTCTCCGGCTGTGTAGGAATGGGCGGTGCGGCGCTGATGTGTACTCAGTCCGCCTTGCGGTGCGGCGCAGGGCTGGTGACCCTGGCAACCTCCAAAAGCTTGCTTGAGACAGCTTTTCCTCATATCATGGAGGCGGTGACCCTGCCCATGAGGGAAACAGAAACAGGACAGGTGAGTGAATCTAATTTCTCTGTGCTGCTCAAGCGGCTTCAGTCCTCTACCGCTTGTGTTATCGGGCCTGGGCTGGGCAATTCGGTTTCTACCGAGCTGTTGGTGACTCGGTTGCTTCAGGAGAGCGAAACTCCGATTATTTTGGATGCAGATGGCATAAATGTGCTTTCTCTGAATAATAATAAAGAGATCTTAAAAAAGAGAAAGTGCGATGTGGTATTGACCCCTCATCCGGGAGAGATGGCTCGTCTGTGCGGGAAAACTGTGGCAGAAATTCAAAAAAACAGAGAGCAGACGGCCTATGAATTTTCCAAAGAGTATCGGGTAGTGTTGGTGCTGAAAGGACACGAGACGCTGGTGGCGCTTCCGGACGGCAGTATTTATCAGAATACTACTGGAAATCCAGGTATGGCCAAAGGCGGCAGCGGGGATGTATTGGCCGGTATGATCGGTTCTTTTGCCGCTCAGGGACTGTCTTCCTATCAGGCGGCCGTATTGGGCGTTTACCTTCATGGATTGGCCGGAGATCTATGTGCGGAAAAATATACAGAATATGGCATGACGGCCAGAGATTTGATCGCATCCATTCCCGATGCCTTCCGGGTGTTTTTATCGGAAGAGAAAAAAGAGGATCTCCTTTCTCAATTTTGATTCTATTAAGGAGGCTATCTGATGAGAAGAAAATGGGCATTATTGGCGGGGGTAATGGCAGTGTTGTGTGGTGTGGTCTTTCTTTTTTCCGGATGCAGCAAAAAAGAGACACCGTCCCAAGAAATGCAGCAGAGTATCAGCCAGCCATTTACCGCAAAGGCCACGATCCGGTTGGAAAATATGACCCTGACGGCGGATGTCAATAAGACTTCTCCTCAGAAATTTACCCTAAAGGTATCAGAGCCGAAATCGCTGGAAGGACTGACCTTTGATTATGACGGAGAGCGGATTGGCATCTCCTTTCGGGGAATGAGTGTTGATATCGCCGATGATTCCCTGACGGCTAAATTTATGGCCAATCTGATTTTGAAATCCATTAACGCAGCATCGGCAGAAAGCGGGGTAACTGTGACCCAACAGGATGATGGACTGTTGATTCAGGGAGAAAATGAGAACGGGGATTTTGAGATTCTGCTGGATCGTCAAAACGGCTCTATTATCAAGATCAGCATGCCTGAGATGGATTTGGAGTGCAGTTTCTCTGATTTTCTGTTTCAAAATGTGCAGGATCAGGGGAACGGGACGGAAAATAGTTCTGTGGAATCGGGAAACGAAGCATCCTAATAGTAGAAAGAAGCTGATGAACCCCGGCGGGAAGAAATCCGCCGGGGTTTTCTGTACCTCAATTTTTCAGGAGACGGTGAGGGGAAATAGAGCGGAATAAAAAATAAAAGCATCCATATTTTTGAATATCGAGTCGCATTTCAGCGCATGGATCAAAAAGTTGCACGAAAACGTGCAACTTTTTTGCGTTTTAGAGGGATAAGTGAAAGGAGGTTTTTAAAATAGCTACCATGAAGGAAAAAAGAGAGGAGCAGCCGGGGAAAAATTTTATTTTCTGTCCCAAAACCGGGAAAAGGAAAAATTTGACCAAACGGGAAAGGCTTTTCTGCTTTTATTACGCGGAATCCGGCAGAGGAAAGGATGCTGCTTTGCGTTGTGGTGTAGGAGAAGAGCTGGCAGACAGGCAGGCGGCGCTCTGGCTTCAGAAACCGGAAATTGCGGATCGGATTCGTCAAATGAGGAAAGAACAGCTTCAGGAGAATATCCGGGAATTTGTAATCATGACCTTGAAGCAGATGGCTAGAAGCGATCCGGGAGAGTGGATTGCTTCCTTGATGGAGAAAGATGGCAAATCAAGACAGATGCAGTTTCTGAATGTCAGTGAGTTCAAGAGTCGAGGAGACGGACAGCTGGAGCTGAAATTTGTTGATCGGCTCACCGTATTGGAAAAACTTTTGGAACTGGCGCAGTCTGACGAGCCGTTAAAAGAGCTTTATCAGGAACTGGTAAAAGCACCGGGAGGAAAGCCATCTGATGAATAAGCTTTCCTTTTCCCAAAAACAGCAAAGGGTAATGTCCTGGTGGTGCCGCGAGGAAAGTGATTACGAAGGGATTATCTGTGACGGTGCGGTGAGAAGCGGAAAAAGCTTCTGTATGTCCTTTTCTTTTCTGCTCTGGGCCTTTTCTTCCTTTGAAGGAAAAAATTTCGGGATCTGCGGAAAAACCATCCGGTCTGTCAGGAGAAATTTGATGCTGCCTTTAAAACAGCAGGCGGAAAAAATGGGATTTTTGTGGAAAGAACATTCGGGAGAAAATGCGGTGGAGATTTCCTATCGGAATCAAAAGAACCGTTTTTATCTGTTCGGAGGACAACACGAAGGCTCGGCGGCTTTGATTCAGGGAATTACACTGGCAGGTGTTTTGTTGGATGAGGTGGCTTTAATGCCCCGAAGCTTTGTGGAACAGGCGGTGGCGAGATGTTCGGAGAACGGCTCCAAGCTGTGGTTTAACTGCAACCCGGAGCATCCGTATCATTGGTTTTACCGGGACTGGATTCTGAAAGCTAGAGAGAAAAAGCTGCTGTACCTGCACTTTCTCATGGAGGATAATCCCTCTTTGGAAGAGAAAGTGAAAAAGCGGTATGAAAGGCTGTTTTCCGGAGCGTTTTACGATCGGTATGTGTTGGGAAAATGGACGGCGACGCAAGGACTTGTTTATCCAGAGTTTCAGGAACAGCGGCATGTTTACCGAGAGGATGGCGGCAGGAAATACGAGCGGTATTTTGTCTCCTGCGATTATGGAACGGTGAATCCTACTTCCATGGGCCTTTGGGGCTCTTTTGCCGGAAAATGGTACCGCCTGAGGGAATATTATTATGATTCCAAGCGGGACGGCGGGCTGAAAACGGATGAGGAGTATTACCTTGCCTTGGAGCGGCTGTTGGGACAGATCATTCCGGAAGCGGTGATCCTGGACCCTTCGGCAGTAAGCTTTATGGAAACGATCCGGCGGCACGGGAAATATCGGGTGATACCAGCTCAAAATAACGTGGCGGAGGGCATCCAGAGGGTGAGGGAGCTGTTAAAGGACGAGAAACTTCTCTTTCATGAGAGCTGTACCGATACGATTCGGGAATTTTACCAATATGTCTGGGAAGAAAATACCAGCAAGGACATCCCCAAAAAAGAACACGACCACGCAATGGATGAGATCCGTTATTTTGTCAATACAGTTTATACAAGGCTGGACGGATTTTTTGCCATAAGCGTGGCGCGGGAAGGATAGGGGATCAGCCACCAAAACAGATGGAAAGGAGGAATTATTTGTCCTGGAGAAAAAGAAAAACAGATCAGAAAACGAAAACACAGACCATTTTACAGGCGGTACGGGAAGAAAAAAATCCTTTTCGTTTCATGGAACAGTATACTCCCTTATCTCCGCCGGAGCTGAGGCTATATGAAAGCATTCGGGAGGGCGTGCCGATTATCGACTCCGCCATATACAAAATGATCCGTCTGACGGGAGGATTTTCCTTTGTCTGTGAGAACAAACAGGCGGAAAAAAAGCTGGAGGAATTTTCTAAGACCGTAAACGTCTCAGGGGTTGGGATGGGACTGGAAAATTTCGCTTCGGAATATCTGGACGAGCTTTTGACCTATGGAAACGCAGTAGGAGAAATCGTACTGGATGGAGAAAGGTCTCAGATTGTAGGGCTTTATCTGGCGAATCCGGAGCAGGTAAAAATCAAAGAGGGAAAAAATCCTTTGGAGGTCGATTTTTATGTGCAGGGTCCGTTAGGAATCGAAAAAGTGGAAAACAAGAGCATGATTTTGTTTACCGCTTTGAACCCCAAGGCGGGGGAATACACCGGAACTTCTATTTTACGAAGTCTTCCCTTTGTAACGGATATTTTGCTGAAAATTTACACCTCGATCGGGCAGAATTTTGACCGCATCGGAAATGTGCGGTATGCCGTAACCTACAACCCGGGAAATGATCCCACCGAAAAGGCATATGCGCCGGAGCGTGCCAAGATGATCGCAAAGGAATGGTCAGAGGGAATGAGCGCCGGCGCAAGAGGACAGGTGCGGGACTTTATCTCAGTGGGTGACGTGAGCATCAAAGTAATTGGGGCAGACAATCAGATGATTGAAACCGACGTACCAGTCAGGCAGATGCTGGAGCAGATTGTGGCAAAGCTGAGTATACCGCCTTTTTTGCTGGGGTTATCCTGGTCCACCACTGAGCGGATGAGCCAGCAGCAGACAGATATTTTGGTAACAGAGCTGGAATATTACCGCAGACTTTTGACTCCTGTGTTGTTGAAAATTGCGCGGACGTATCTGAGACTTTCCGGATATGGCGAAGAACCTCAGATCGTATGGAATACCGTAACGCTGAAGGATGAGGCAGAAGCGGCGAAAGCGAAGCTGTACTCTGCTCAGGCGGAAGAAATTTTGGAACGGCTGAAAGGAGGGGAGAAAAATGGCGGTAACTGAATACTCAGAGCAGGAAATGGAGCAGATTAACCGATTTACCAAGCGTGCACTCAAGTCCAATGAAGTCTACACTTTTGAAGTGGTACTTTGCGACAACGAGGTAGACCGGGACGGAGAATGCTTTTCGGGAGAATCCTTGGATCAGCTGGCAGAGCTTTATCTGGGGAAAACCGGGATTTTTGATCATAATCCTTCTGGAAAAAACCAGACGGCGAGAATTTATCGGTGCTGGACAGAAGAACTTCCGGAGCGGGAAACCAAACTGGGTTTTCCTTATAAAAGGCTGAAAGCAAAGGCCTATCTTGTGAAAACCAAGAAAAATGAGGATCTGATTCTGGAAATCGAAGGCGGCATCAAAAAAGAAGTGAGCGTCGGATGCAGAATGGGAGAAAAGGTATGTTCTGTCTGCGGAACCGACTGGTATCACAGGAGCTGTGCCCATCAAAAGGGAGTCTACTATGAGGGAACGCTCTGCTGCGGCATTTTACAAGCACCGGCGGACGCTTATGAATGGTCTTTTGTGGCAGTCCCAGCCCAGCCCGCGGCCGGAATCGTAAAAGCCTACAGACAGGAGGGTACTCTTGGAGACAGGCAAAGCAAAGGAGGCGGGGTGTTGTCCGCGGATTACAACATTGTAAAGGAAAAGCTGTCCTACGGACAGACGCAGAAATCGGAACAGATTGTTCTGACCAAAAGCGAGGGAAAGGTTTTGCTGGAACGGCTTTCAGAACTGGAACAGCAGGCAGAGTATGGGACCAAATTTCTGGAAAACAAGCGGAACAATATCAAACGTCTGATTTTGTTGTCAGAAGAACAGCTTCCTGTAGAAGCGGTGAATTCTGTGGTAGGAAAAATGAACCTCAAGGAATTGGAACAGTATGAAACCTATTACAGAAAAAAGAACGGGCTGCAGGGGCTGATGAGAGGAACTCTGCCCCAAGAACAGCAGAAAAAAGACGGCTGGGAGGCACAGAAAACAGGACAGCAGAGCAAACATAATCGCAATGAAGGATTTAAAATTTAAGGGGGAAGACAGATGAAAACAAGTGTAATTGGAATCGGAGAAACCGTCATTACTCTGCCAGCGGAAGAGACTTTGGCGCTGGGAGATTTTGTGACCATCAATGATGGGGGAACTGCAGTAAAGGCGGCAAATGATGCAGAACCGGTAGGAGTTTGTGTGAGTTTAAACGGCGCCTATGCGGGCATTCAGGTAAAAGGCGGATTGAGAGCGCCTTGTACGGACAGCACCTTAAAGCCGGGTTATCAGCTGCTCAAGGTGTCAGACGGGAAAATTTGTAAGGGCACAACCGGAACGCCGCACCTGGTGGTAAGTGTAGATACTACACTTCAAATCGCCGAAGTAATTCTGTAAGAGAGAAGGAGAAAAAATATGGCTTTTGATAATTTGAAAATAGAAAAAGAGATGTATGGAATCTCAGGAAAAAGCTTTTCTCAGGTATTGGAAGAACTGGACCCCAGTCAGCAGTACCGGGGAACAGATCTGGAAGGACTGGACGCCTTTGAACGTCAGCTGAAACGCTTTGATATCAGAGTATCGGGGAAACATTCCGACCCGGTGGAAAAATTTTTCAGCACCTCTACTTCTGCGGCGCTTTTTCCGGAATATGTCAAGCGAGCCGTTGCCACGGGTACTAACGATGCGGAGATTTTAAATCAGATGATCGCCAGCAAAACCTATATTGATTCTCTGGATTACCGTTCGATTATGTCCGCTTCTTCCAATGAGGAGGAAGAACTCAAATATGTAGCGGAGGGGGGCGAGATCCCGGCAGTAGTCATTAAAACGAAGGAAAACCTGGTAAAGCTGCAAAAGCGGGGCAGAATGCTGGTGGCTTCTTATGAGGCAATCCGTTTTCAGCGGCTGGATCTGTTTACGGTAACCCTCCGTCAAATCGGAAAGCAGATCGCAAGACAGCAGCTGGAAGATGCGGTAACCGTCTTAATCTCCGGCGACGGCAACAAAAACGCCGCCGAAAAGGTCGCGCTGCTGGGAGAGAGCTTCAGCTATCAGGATTTAGTGAATCTCTGGAGTAAATTTGAAGACTTTGAGATGAACACCTTGCTGGCCGGCAATACAGCCATGAAAAAGATGCTGGAGTTAGAGGAATTTCAAAATCCAGCTACCGGACTTAATTTTCAGGCCACCGGAAAGCTGACGACACCTTTGGGGGCAAACCTTTGTAAGACAAAAGCGGTACCGGAAAATACCATTATCGCTTTAGACCGAACCTGCGGCCTTGAGATGGTAACGGCCGGAGATGTATCGGTAGAATATGACAAACTCATCGACCGTCAGCTGGAGCGGGCTTCGATCAGCACCATTACCGGATTTGCTAAAATCTTTGACGAGGCCTCCAAGGTCATGGAAGTGAAATAAAATGGTTAATTATTTTGAGGTAGAGCGGTTGTTTTTGCAGTATACCGGGCTAGAAGAAGCGGATGCGAGAAATTGGTGCGAGGTTCTTGCTTCCTGCTGCGATGAAATTTTGATGCGGGAAAAGAAGGGAGCGGAATCCCAATTGGGAGAAAGCATCCTGAATCAGCTGGCGGCCGCCAATGCCTGGTATCGGTATTTGTTGATCTGTGAGGATTCGGATTCAGAGAATCCTCGCGGGGTTCAGAAGATGCAGATGCTGGATGTATCCATTCAGTACGGTGAACCCAAAAGCCATTTGGAACAGGCGGAAAAACTCAGAAAAGAGTTGGCAGCATCGGCCGCACCTTATTTATCGGATACCGGTTTTGTATTTCATGGCATGTAGAAAGGGGCGGGGGAGATGAATCACGCTTTGGCGGTAAGGGATTTTATCAGAACTTACGGTGTTCCACTGGTTTGGAAAAGTGATACTGGAGAGGAAGAGATCTATGCATTGATTTCTCCTGTAAATCAACTGGGGGCGCTAAAAGAAGCAGTAGAGTATACCAAGGCGGGGTTTCTTCCCCGCCAAGAATATCTGCTTTTACTGCCCGCGTCAGAACATCCGGTTAAATCGGGAGAAACGCTGACAGGGAAAGAAAAGGCGTTTCGCATCAAACAGGCGGATAACTATCTTCTAGGGGATAAAGCAGTGTATCAGCGTGTTTATGCCTATGAGGTGAGGAGTGTGGACAATGATTAGCGCTGGAAAATTGGAAACGTTGATACAAGGGCTTCGGGATTATCTGGAAACACTGTTTCCACAAATAGAGGTGTACTGTGGATTCCGGAGAGAACCTGACTATCGGGAATGGAAAACGCCGGCATTATCTGTGGGATTGAATGGAGTGAAGACCACGCCGATCGGTTTTGAGGATTATCTGGGTTCGGTGCAGAATGGACTGACTTATGGAGAATGCTTTGGCACCCAGGCGGAGCTTACGCTGTCCTTCACCCTCTTTTTTTCCATGCGGGAGACCGAAGAATTTGCAAACGGATTTTTTATGGATCTTGTCAATGGATTGCTTTTTTGGCAGGAGGCAGAGTTTTATGAATTGAGCTGTAAGCCTGTTGCTTTTTCAGAACATTCCCAATGCTTTGTATTGGAAGCGGAGGGAAAAGTGAAGCGGATTCTTACAAGGACAGAGGAATCTGTGTTACTCACTGGTGTAAAGGTCACTGCGATACCAGAAAAGGAGGAAATGGAATGACAGAAACGATGCGCCCCGGAATTTATGTGGATTATCAAATTTACCCTCTTTCCTCCCAACAACAGAGCAAGACTGTGGGAGTGATTGCCCAGGGAACGGGCGATAAAAATAAAGTGTTGAAAGCTTCCAGTCTGGAGGAAGCGCACCGAGTATTCGGGCCATCGGGCACGGAAAATCCTTTGGGAACCTTGGCGGAAGTGCTGTTTTCCGAAGGAGTCTCGGTGGTTTATGGTATTTCTCCCAACGGGAGCAGTATTTCTTTTTATTCAGTGGCGTTTCACAATCTGCTTCAAGAGCCGGTGGATATTTTTATCACCGATCAGACAGATCCCTTATTTTATAATTCAGTCAAAAAGGGGCTGGAAGATCTGGGGGAAAACGCAGTGGGCAAATATGCGGTGCTGCTGTCCCAGTCTTCTGGGGCTCCGGAGGAGCTGGCAAAAACTCTCAATTATGAGCGGATTCTTCTGGCTTATCCCAAGATGACAAGGCAGGACGAGAGTCTAGATCTATCTTCCGCGGTATTGGCCGGGATGCTGTCGGTCAGCGAAGAAATTACCGGAAACCTAAACGGAACAGTATCGGTGGGGAATTACACAGTTTCAAAGCTTCAGGAGGATCAAGTCAACAATCTGCTGAAAAACGGCGTATGTGTGCTGGAGCAGTCCGGCAGTCACGGGGAGCTGATCCGAGGCGTTACCACGAAAACCCAGGATGAGGATGGAAACGCGGATTACACCTACCGAAATTTGAGTGTTCCTCTGATTGCTGACCGAGTGGTAACAGAGCTCAAAGAGGTACTGCAGACAAGAATTAACGCGGCAGTGGGGGGCAGTGTGGCGCTGAGCAGCCTGTCTTCTCTCATCGTATGTAAGTTGGAAGCATTGCAGGAGGAAGGAATTTTATTTTCCTACCGTACGCCAAAGCTGTCTTTGTCAGAAGAAGACCAAAGCGTCTGTATCGTAGAGGTGGCTTTTACCGCCGCGCAGTGGTTCAGCCAGATTTATTTGACGGCGCATATTTCGGTATAAAGGGAGTGAAGAAATGAGTGGAATTAGAATTCCCACAAGCCGGGATATCTATCTTGAGGCGGAGGGAATAAAGGTGGCGGCGGTACAGAGCTATCAGGTAAAAACCAAGCGGGAAAACCGGGAAATAGAAGTATTTGGAAGCGCTTATCCGGCGGCTTCTCTGCCAGGGAGGACTTCTTATACCATTGCTTTGCAGAAGGTTTTGATTCAGCAAGGAGTGGACATCGATTTTTATCAGCTTTCAGATTTTTCCCTCGTGATTGTCAAGCCGGACAAGCGGATCATTTTTACCGGCTGTGAGTGGCAGGAAATTTCCGAGGACGGTACGCTGTCCATGCCTTGTTTAGAGCGGGTGGTGATTACCGCTTCCAAGCGGATGGTGATCGATGTATGAGCGGAACATCCTATTATCAGGAATTGACAGGATTGGAGCTGCTCAAATACCAGAGAGATATTGGGATATTGTTTGAACGGCTTTGTCAGGAACAGTTTGAACCGGATTTGCTAAAACGGATTTGCGAGTGCGCGGTACTTGGTTTCTACAGCTTGAAGGATGAAAAAGGAGAATCGCTTTACGACTCGCCGGAGGAGCTGCTGACTGGGATGAGTTTTCGGGAACTGGCGAAGATTCCGGAGGAGTATGAGAGCCGTTTCCCGGAAGAGGAATACGGCAGTGCGGAATAGGCGGGTGAGAACACGATGTTTGAAGAAAGTTTAAAGCGGCTTCGGGATCATACCTCCGGATGGAGGGGGATTTCGATCCCGGAAACGACAACCACAGAAGAAAAGAGAAACAACGTGACGGGAACAGAAAAAAACAAGCGGGAAACAAAGGCGTTTGAGGATTCTTTGGAGACATTTCTTGAGGCTTTTGAGCGGGAACAGACGCTGCAAAAACGTCGATGCGTCCGTGACCTGTCGCTTTTATGGGAGGGATGACCTAGATGAACAACTTGAAAACCAGCAGTTTTCGTTATAAAAATTATACCTTTTTATATCATCCGTCCTCTTTTTCCGTTACACGGCAGAGAATCCTGAAAGAATTTTTGCTGCCTCAAAACGGCTCGGTGATTCAGGATCTTGGACAGACGGCCATTAAGATTACCGGGACAGGATATCTTTTTGGTGAAAATTGTATGGAACAGTTTGAACAGCTCAACGATCTGTTTTTAGAGGATGGAAGCGGAGCCCTGTTTCTGCCGGGAATGTCGCCGGTTTTCTGCCATTTTGAAGAACTGTCGGTAGAAGGAAATCCAGGGCCTAAAATGCTTCGCTACAGATTCTCCTTTTTAGAGGATCCTCAGAGAAACAGCGGAAAAATTTCTGCCAGGAGATCCTATTATGTGGCGGTTGCGGGAGATACCCTCACCGTCATCGCGGCGAAGTGTCAGATGACGGTGGCGGAATTGCTGGAGAAAAATCCCGGCTTATCGCAGGACAACCTGAAGGAAGGAGATATCTTATGGCTGCATTAGAAATCAGGGGGAAAACTCCTTCCGGCAAAGTGATTTCCTTTCCTCAAATTGTTGCGTTTCAGTTTCAAAGCGATCGTTTTACACCGGCGGACAGTTTTACCTGTACAGTTTTGAGCAACAGAGGTTCAGAAAATTTTTCCCGGATTCTGTTGCGATACAATGGAAGCAACCTATTTGAAGGAATTGTAGATACTCAGACCGTTTCTTTTGGAGCAACCGGAGAGACGCTTTCCTTTTCCTGCCGCAGTCTTCCCGCATTGGCGCTGGACAACGAGGCGTGTCCGGGAACCTGTTTGCAGCTGACTTCCGATCAGATGATCCGTTCGCATGGACTGCCTTATGGAATCAGCGGGGATGCGTTCCCCTATCGGGGGATTGTCCAGGAGATCTTGATTCCTAAGGGAATGAGCCATTGGGAATTCATTCAGTTTTACTGCCAGACCGTTTACGGAAAGACTCCTTTTCTCAACAGCGAAAAGAAGGTGGCGCTTACGCCTTTCTCCGGACGGGAATATTATTTTTCCAATCGGGATGGAAAGGGAATTTCTTACTGCAATGGGAAGATTGTAAAAAATCGATATCAGATGATTTCCAAGATGCTGGTCAGAAGCAAGCAGGGAAATTATACGAAAATTGTTGTGAATAATCTGGCAAAAGGGCAGGATGTACTGCGGGAGCGGTATTATCATCCCGGCAGGGAGTGGCAGGGAAAGGAACTCCTGGCAGGAGAGATGGCGGTAAAAGAAAAACAGCTGGATTATTTTGAGATCCAGCTGGAACTGCCGGAGCTGTCGGTACTTCACGTCGGCGATTTGGCCCGCTTTTCCGATCCGGTAGGAGCGTATGGGTCCCTTTACATCAGCCGGGTGTTATGGAAATTCGACAGCGCGGGGCTTCGCACGCAGGTAACGCTCTGGGACAAAACCGTAGTGTGAGGAGGAATCGGATGGCAAGATATCAGGAAAACAGATCGGCTTTGCAGCCCTTTATCGGTACTGTAGAAAGCGTGGGAGACCGGATTTCGGTTTCTGGTTTGGCGGATTTGAAAAACTGTGAGATGATTGCCCCCTATGGGATTTATGCAAAGCCTTGCCGGGGAGAACGGGCAGGGATGATCCCTATGGAGGGGTACGGTTATCTTTATCTAGGACAGATACAAGAAGAATCCGATCTCAAAGAGGGAGAAATTCGGCTGATCAGTAAAGGCGGCGCAGAAATCAGGTTACTGGAAAACGGGGAAATTTCCTTAAATGGCCTAGTGATTACAACGGACGGAACAGTCAAGGAGAAAAGTAATGGATAATCTATTGAAAAACGGAAATATGCTTTCTGATTATGACGGCAGTATCCAAAGAATTTCGGGGACGAAGGAACTGGCGCAGGCTGCTATGATCCGTCTGACTGTCCGCAGAGGGAGCTTTCCCTACAACCTTTCGTTAGGCAGCGGGCTTTTTGACGTGGATATTCATGGGGCGGGAGAAGAAGAAATCCTGTCCATCGTAGAGGAAGCGCTTCAGGAAATGGACGAAGTGGCGGTAATCGGGATTGAAAAAAAGACGGATCAGGAAAAGAGGATTTTGTATTTGCAGGTAAATTTGAAAATCAATGGGGAAGAGCAGAGCCTTGCAGTAACAAGTCCGTTTTGGGAGGGGTGAAAGAATGGAAATGACGGAAATTTATGAAGCCATTAAGGCTGCATTTACAGAAAAAAGCGGAGAGACGGTGCGGGATGATGGAGATCTGGGAATCCGTATGCAGGTCGTGGCGGGAGAATTGGCGGAATTAAGCAGACAGGTGGAATTTTTGGAACAGCAGATTTTTCCGCATACCGCAACAGGGGAATACCTCGACCGTCACGGCGCCTGCCGAAACGTGGTAAGGCGGCCTGCCGCCGGTGCTGTAGGGAAGCTGAGCTTTGAAAGCTCTGTCTCGGCGCAGGAGGATATCACGATTCCGGAGGGAACGATCTGTACTGATTCCGCAGGAAGCGGCAATATGTATGTGACGACTAGGGAAGATATCCTTCACAAAGGTTCCACCAATGTGACGATCCCTGCCAAGGCAGAACAGACCGGGCCAGAGACCAATATTGGGGCAAAACAGATTGACACGATTGTCACTGCGATTCCCGGCATTTCGAAGGTCATCAACCAGGAAAACTTTACTGGAGGGTGCGATGCGGAACCGGAAGAAGTATATCGCAAACGACTGCTTCAGTCTTTTTTACGGGTAGGAAACGGTGCGAATTTGAAATTTTATGAAGACCTGGCGCTGAACTGTGAAGGGGTCTGGTCCTCAAAAGCGGTGACATCCTCTGACGGGAATTCGGTGACGCTTTATATTTCCGATTTAGACAGGACTACCCCTGATTCCCTGAAAAATACCGTGCAGGAGGCGGTTAATGCCGCCAAAGAGGTGGGGACCAAAGTGACGGTAGAGAAGGCCCAGTATCTGACTCAGACAGTAGAAGTAGACTATTACGCGCCTTATCACGAAAGCGAACTGCTTCTGCGTCAGAAGATTGCGGACTATCTTTCGGAAAAACTGTTGGAGCTTCAGATTGGAGAGAATGTCAATCCTTATCTTTTGTTTCATGATTTCAGAGAGGTATTCCCAGAATGTACCGATCTGTCGTTTATTGAACCCTTTGGCATGATTGAGGTAAAAGATAACCAGATCGTGAAACCGGGTGAAATTACGGTAACGTTGAAATCAGAGGTGTAAGCAGATGGAAAGCTATGAACGGATGATTGCGCTGTTAAAGCCGATGAAGCTCTATCGGCTGGACGGCGAAGGCTTGATTGAAGCGGAGCTTTATGCCTATGGGAAGATTCTTTCCGCACTGGAAGAACGCATCAGGAATCTTGGAAAGGACTGCTTCTTGGACGAATTGGAAAGTCAGGGTAGCAGCAGATGGGAATCCTTATTTGGATTTCCACGGACTTCTTTTCCCATGAATGAAGCAGATCGGGCGACTCGGAAAGATAAAATAGAACGGATGAAAAAGCGATTGGAATTAACCTCCTGTGATTTCCATTTAGAGGGGATCAACCGGTATCTGGAGAGTATCGGGATTAACGCTGCCATTACGGAAAGCAGTACGGGAATTACCGTTACCGTTTCGGAGGATCAAAATTACTTTTCCAAAACCGACCGAGACAAGCTTTTGAAAGAGATTTTTCCTGCAGGCAAAAAACTTTCGATTCAGGGATAACATTCCATGAAGTAAGTGAATGATAAAAGAGGCCCTGCCGCAAATTTGCGGCGGGGCCTTTATCCTTTTTGTTATGAAATAAAGTTTTATTCTGGCAGACTCCAGTCAATAGGCGTTCTCCCGACCGAGGCGAGGAATGCGTTGGCTTTGGAAAAATGCCGGCAGCCGAAAAATCCATTCGAAGCGGAAAAAGGGCTGGGGTGGGCGCAGGTGAGTATTTTGTGTTTGGGATTGGTAATCAATGAAGTTTTGGAACGGGCATTGGCTCCCCATAGAAGAAATACAATAGGCTCCTCTCTTTCATTGAGCAGAGAGATCACTTTGTCGGTAAAGATTTCCCATCCTTTCCCTTTATGGCTGTTAGGACGGCCTTCCCGCACCGTCAAAACGGTGTTTAATAACAGCACGCCTTGCTTTGCCCAAGAGATCAGTTCTCCGTGATTGGGCGGAGCAATCCCCAGATCCGACTGGATTTCACTGAAAATATTTTTTAAGGACGGCGGAGGCATGACGCCTTTTTTGACCGAAAAGCTCAGCCCGTGGGCCTGTCCTGCACCGTGATAAGGGTCCTGTCCCAGAATGACGACGCTTACGTCAGAATAGGAGGTGTATTTTAAGGCGTTAAAAATATCATACATATCAGGATAAACCCGTGCGTGCCGATATTCATAAGCTAAAAATTTTCGCAGATTTTGATAATAGTCTTTCTCAAATTCATCTTTTAACAGTTCGTCCCATTCATTTCCAATTTGAACCATTTCAACACTCCTTTTCGCTTTTAGATTTTCTCTTTCTGATAGATGAGAATTTCAAAGGAAATCTTGGTTTCCAGACTTTCCAGATGATCCAGCTTTTCCTTGTTGGACTGTGAGGTTTTATAGTAATAGGGAGTCATCATAAAGAGATTCTTGATGTCCTCCTGAGACTTTAATAAAATTTCATCTTCCACTACCACTTTGTCAAGTAACTGAAATCCAGTTAAGGCATAGTCCTTGATTTTATTTTGATAAGCCTGTTCATAAATCGCTTCTTTCAGCCCGAAAAGATGGTCTTTTCCCGGTATCACCATGATAAAAATTCCGTCTTTTTTCAAAACTCGCTGGAATTCCTCGCCGGAATAGGGGGCAAAAAGATTGAAAAGCAGATCGCAGCTTTCCGATGCGACAGGCAAATGATGGACGCTCCCTACGGCATAACGGATGGATTTGTTCTTTTTTGCCGCGATATTGAGGGCAAACTTGGAGATATCAATGCCAAAAATCTCCGGCTGCGTCACCTTAGCGAGGCTTTCCCAAATCTGGGAAGTGTAGTATCCTTCCCCACAGCCTGCGTCTACGATGCAGGGATTTTTCAGCCCTTTGCAAAAGCGGAGCGCCTGAGCGCAAAGTGTGCGGGACAGAGGAAGGTAGTAGCCCTTTTCCAGAAAATTTCTTCTGGCGTCTACCATCAATTTATTGTCACCCGGATTTTTAGAATGCTTGGCATTGGGCGGAAGTAGATTGACGTATCCGCTTTTGGATAAATCAAAGGTATGCCTGTTTTTACAGGAAAGCGATTTGCCGTCGGAAACAAGTTCTTTTTGGCAGATGGGGCAGAGAAACTGCTGCATGTTCGAAGATTCCCTTCTATATATAATCTGTCTGATACAGTCTATTTTGATTTTTGAATATACCTAGTGTAACATAAAATCCCGCAAAAGGGAATAAAAACCTGATTCTTTTCCAGAAAGCGATTTTTTCCGCGGAAAGATTTTGACAAAGTTTTTGTCGGTGATTGCCTATAATGAAGATAGCGTCAACAGAGAGAATGAGAAGTTTTTTGCTCCAGAAAAGGATGCAAAATTTCTGTATTCTCTGTGACAAGTTCATATATTTATAAGAGACATCCGGAATTGACAGAATATCCTTGGGATGTGAAAAAGCAGGAGGTTTATCAATGAAAACACAAGTCGTCCATTCCAGCGAATTGGGCCTTTCCGGAAGCAGGGAGGCTACGATAAAAGCAGTTACCATTGCGATTTATTCCTTTTTGGTACCTCGGGCGGCGCTATTGGGGATGCTTGCTCCCTTCGCTGTCATCACAACGGCAAGCCTTCCTTTGCGTTATGCTTGGCTGAGTCTGATCGGAAATCTGTTGGGATATGCCATTATGGGTTTCAGCCAGCAAAATTTGATTTATATCAGCACGATTCTCTTTCTGATGGCCATTAAAACCATGCTGAAGGGAAAAACCATTGGGAATAAGCGTATTTTTCTTTCTCTGCTTTCGGGAGGAAGTTATCTGGGAGTTACGATTTTCGCCAATCAAATTCTATCTTTTGGGGAAATAGATCTCTTCTTAAGGATTTGCGAAAGTTTTTTGATCGGCGGCATGACCTATATTGCCTGTATGGGTACAACTGCTTTTTTAAAGCAGAAAAGTCTTCGGCAATATCATAAACTGGAACTGGCCAGCTGCGGCATTCTGGCGCTTGTTTTGTTAGTCGCTCTGATGGATTACCGTATTTTAGGCTTTCATCCGGGGATTATCGCTGCCGTCGTACTTCTGTCCGTGATTGTGGAAAAGCAGGGAATGATCGGCGGGACGGTAGCGGGTGTTTTAGTAGCCTGTGCTATTTCGCTGTATCAAACGGAGTGTATCTACATGGCAGGTATTTTAGTCGTTTCTTCTTTGTTGGCGGGAGTTTTTCACCGCATTGGAAGAGCGGGTCAGGAAGCAGTATTCCTGTCAGTAGCTATGTTCGGCGTATTTATCTCCGGTATTACCATTGAGCTTTTATTTTTCATGATGGATCTTTTGATCGGATGCGGTATTTATTTTATGATCCCTACCCAGTATCTCACGCTGTTTGATTTGGCGGATACGAACGTAAAGTCGGATACTGCCATGAAGGACAATCTGGAAAACCGGCTGGAATTTGCCGCCCGTACGGTGGAGGATTTGCAGGATTCCTTGGACCGAGTATCCAAAAAGCTGAACCAGGCCAAGTATCAATCGCCTGACTCCATCTGCCAGAAAACGGCGGGATATGTCTGCAAAAACTGTGGCTTAAATCTGTTTTGCTGGGACGAATCCTATAACGATACCGTGGACTATTTCCGCAGCCTGATGGATACCCTCCGTAAAAAAGGGGTGCTTACACAGGAGGATCTCAACGCTAGGGGAGAAGTGACCTGCTGTAAGAAAAACCTCCTTCTGGAAAAATTCAATCAAAACTATCAGGATTATCTGGCGACGGAAAACACCAGAAAACGGATTTTTGAAGTGCAGAATCTGGCCTCGGAACAGCTTTCCGGCATCTCTCAAATGCTCTGGGAGGTCAGCAATGAGCTGTCTGACATCGACCGTCAGGATGCGGAAGCGGCGGCCCAGGTAAATGCGTTATTTACAGAATTGTTCGCGCCTGCGCAAAGCGTATTTTGCACCATCAACCAGTATGATCGAATGGAGATTGATATTTACCTTTCCTCCGGGGTACAGTTTGAGGAAGAAACCCTCTGCCGTGAAATCAGCCATCTGCTGGGCAGAAAATTCGTGATGCCCAGCGTGGTGCAGGTGGACAATCAGGTGCGGGTCTCCTTCTACGAGAAGGCAAACTTTACGGCGGATTTCGGCTGCCGGCAGATTCCGAGCACCCAGGCCAAAGATAATGTTTGCGGAGACAGCTATGAATATTTTACCGATAAGCGGGGAAATGTTTATCTCATCCTCAGCGACGGTATGGGCAATGGAAAACAGGCTTCGCTGGACAGCCGGATGGCCTGCTCTATGGTACTAAAGCTGATTCGTTCCGGTTTCGGGATGGAATCTATGCTTCGGTTTGTAAATTCTTCCTTGCAGTTTAAATCAATGGAGGAATCTTCTGTCACATTGGACATTGTGAAATTGGATTTGTATACCGGGCATGCGGAATGCTATAAAGCGGGAGGGGCATCAAGCTTTGTGAAAGCGGGACGGCATGTCAGCCTTTTGGAATCAAAATCTCTGCCGGCCGGCATTTTAAGCAAGACGAAGTTTGAAAAACAATTGGTTTCCCTAAACTGCGGGGATTTTATCCTATTGTGCTCAGACGGTTTGTTGGATATCGGAGAAGAAAAAATCAGAAGTCTCATCGAGGTCGCGAGCAGAAAGAGAAAAGATTTTTCCGCTCAGGAATGGGCGGACGGCATCTATCATCTTTTTCTCAACACTGTCGGGGAAGAACAGCACGACGATGTGACGATTTTGATTTTGAAACTGAATCCGGGAATAGAATAAAAATACAAGGGAGCTGGCACCTGACAGCTCCCTTATTGTTGTAACAGGAAAATTGACATTAGAAAGGTTTTTAAACAGAAATTTAGCGTTCCAGAACCAAGCTGGTTCTGCGCCCGGCTTATGGGGGCAGTCGGCCCCCACCCCCCCCGAGTTTCTTTTGCTTGCCCAAAAGAAACCAAAAGGGCATTCCTCAAACGCCGGAAGGGCTTGGTGTAAATCTTAAAAGTTGACTCCTAACGGAGTACAACGGAAAATATTAGTTACTGCCAAAATAACCGTCAGCCCCAGCTGCAAACTAAATTTTTCCTTTTTCGCATGGTTAGGAGAACACTTGTTAGACCCGTACTAAAGCCGCCGCGGCGACTGAGCGGCGCCCTTTATCCAATCTTTGGGCGAACAAAGATTGGCCGGGGTCTGGGAGCCGGTGCTCCCAGGTGCTTTATTCTTTCTCGGAAAGAATGTAATAAGGAAAATGGTTTTT
>CALWNT010000034.1 GCA_944382885.1 uncultured Clostridia bacterium
AGCAAAACACCAGTGCTACACGATAGGTGATGGCACTGGTGCTTCTATTATTAGTATTCTGTTACAAGGTTGAAGTCGTGTAAGCGTGGGTTTGGGTATATAGTATCTTTAACTTTGGGAAACTCCCGTTTCCCACTTAGAAACCGCCTGTCTGGAAACATACAGCTGCCGAGCCAGTTGTTCCTGCGTCATTCCTCTTTCCTTTCGCAGTTTTGCAATCGTTTGTCCAATGGTCACTTGATTCGCCTCACTTATTTTTCACTAAAACTATCATACCATTTTCTGCGATTTTTGTATATCACTATCGGTTTACAGAGGCGCAACCAGCAGTTGCGCCAAGAAATAGACAAGGCAAGGAGCTTGTTCTAAAAGATCAAGGTCTCCTTGCCTATTTCAGCAGTTGTCTTAATGAAGCTATTTCTTCTTTGTCTTCTAGGTACGCTTCTCTTTAAGCTTCGTTTTTCAAAATCATATCTCAGAATTAGCGGTATATGAAGCTACTTCATTAGACCGTCACATATGGTGGACAAATAAACACTTTCCGCGCCATAAACTTTTTTGACCGCAGGTATGTTTGTATTCCGATTGATAGCCGCACAACCTATGACTGCATAGAACATCAAAACGGAAAAAGGGCATTATTTCTGTTCCTGAATACTAACGGTCTTCCCTTCCTGTTCCAGCTGTTCTACCGCTTCTTCCAGAATTTTCTGATAGTAGGGGGAATATTCCAACTCATCAGAACCATCTCGCCCATAACTTCCTTTTCCCATTTCAGGATCTGAAAAATAGTGATACACCAACTGACCGTCTTGATATTCCAACCGATCGATCGACTTGCCGCTGACGGCTTCTACCAGATAGGTCCCGGTGCCATAAGCCGTTTCTCTGGTTTCCGCAGTTGATTCTACTTCGCTGTTTTCCTGCGGCTGAGAAACGTCTATCTGCCCCGCTGGAAGATCAGCCTGGTCAACAGACGCGGCAGAAAACACTTGGGAATTCGTTTCACTTTCAGAAGCATCTGACTTGCTCTCCCCGCAGCCGGATAAACTCCCGACAATCAGCGCCGCACAAAGTAATACCGCAAATAATTTTTTCCCTTTCATCCGTTATTCCTCCTTGATGTCTTATCTTCTTTTCATTTATTTCGACCGTTTTCTCATGCCTAAAAGCAAACAGATCGCCAACACCGCTGGAAAAATCACAGCCGCTCCAAGCCCCGCCTTGAGACTATTGGAAGCCGCGCCTGACACCATTCCAACCAAAGTAGGCCCGGTGATACATCCCAGGTCACCCGCCAACGCAAAAAGCCCGAACATCGCCGTTCCCCCTAAGGGAATCCGGGCGGAGGCAAGGCTGATGGTTCCCGGCCACATGATCCCTACAGAAAGTCCGCACAGGCCGCAGCCCACTAAGGACAGCACCGGAATCGGAGCAAAAGAAGCGATGAGATAGCTTATCACGCACAAAATTCCGCAGCCAAACATAAACTTCCTCAGATCGACTTTTTCACTGAATTTGGCATAAAACACCCTGGCAATCCCCATCAGCACAGCAAAAGCACAAGGCCCCGCCAGATCTCCCACAGCCTTGGAGACCCCCAGTCCTGATTCCGCAAAGGCGGAGGCCCACTGGCTCATAGAAAGCTCCGAGGCACCGGAACAAAGCATCAGCACCACAAACAGCCAAAACAGCTTGTTGGAAAAAAGCTGCCGAAAGGAATGGGCTTCCCCCTCCTCTGTCAGAGACAGCAAAGGCACTTTGGCATAGTAAAAGGCATTGAACAGGGGAACCACCGCCCAAATGCAGGCAAGAGTCCTCCAATTTTCAATTCCCACCAAGGTAAAGAAAACGGTGGACAGCAAAACCACTCCCACCTGTCCCCAGCAATAAAAAGAATGCAGTAAACTCATCACCGAAGCCTTATTTTCCGTGGGACACGCCTCTACGATGGGGCTGACAAGAACCTCAATCAATCCCCCGCCAACGGCATAGAGCACAATGGCAAGCACCAGCCCTGTGAAGGGATCTGCAAACAGGTAAGGAAACACTGCAAGTCCCACAAGTCCTGCCGCCGCGAAAACATGCGCTGCGACAACGGGGATCCGATACCCGATTCGATCCACATATTTGGCCGCAACCATGTCCACAATCAGCTGTGTCAGAAAATTGAAAGTAATCAGCAGCGTAATTTTTTCCACAGAAATAGAAAAGCTGCGCTGAAAGGTCAAAAACAATAACGGGGCAAAGTTATTGACGATGGCTTGGGTAATATATCCAATATAAGAAGCAAAAATCGTGTGGTTGTAAGTTAGCGTTTTCATGTTGTTCTCCAAATCCTTATTGTAATCAGAAGAGCGCCCGCTCCAGCATCAGCCGGAGGAAAACCGCAAAGTTTTTCCGCCATCCGGGATGGTTTCGGCTTTTGCCCTCTGGGCAAAATGCCGGCTAGGCCTTTACGGCCGGCAAGAAAACTCCCTGATCGCGACGGTTTACAACGTTTACCGTTGTGATTTATTATATCCTAACGGTAAGGGCGTAAGCCCGTACCGGCGTCGGCTGGGGGAAACCGCAGAGTTTTTCCGCCACCCGGGATGTTTTCGGCTTTTGTCCTCTGGGCAAAATGCCGGCCAGCCTTTACGGCCGGCAAGAAAACTCCCTGATCGCGACGGTTTACAACGTTTACCGCCGCGATTTTGTTCTCGTCATAGTCGAAATCTCTGATTTCGGGCACCATAGAGGTTATTATAACACAGTACTTTTTCTCTGTCAGCAATTTTTTATCGTCATTCCCACCTATTTTTCCAGAATCTTTTGGTGATCCTATTTGGCCTTTTAGGAATAGAAGTGACTTTTCTTTTTTAAAAAAGTCCGCTTTTTTGCGCTCTTTTCTGATTTGATTGACATTGCCCGGAAAGGACGTATACTGAAAGGGAAATCAGCAGTCAACAGGTCATTCTTCCATTCACACACTGCGGCCGAAAGGAGGCTTATGGTCATGAATCCTCAAAAGGTCTGTCTCATCTCAGACAATCATCCTTCCTCTCTTTTTCTAACAGAACTTCTGCAAAGGGGATATGCTCTCATCCTACATCAAACCGTTCCACCGGATAAGAAATTGTCTGATTTTTTGAATCTCCCGCAATGGGAGGGCAAAATCCTTCGCCTTCAGACGGCACCTAGCGGGCTGTTTTCTGAATTTCAACAGCATTATGACCATCTGGATCTCTATATCAAAGCATTCTCTCCGATCAAACCCAAGCCGTTTCTGGAAATTACGGAGGACGAATTTCAGGAAGACAATCTTTGGAACTGGAAAAGCGCTTTTTTCTGCCTCTGTGAGGCCGCCCGGTATTTTTCGCAAGATTCTGGCGGCGGGAGCATCATTCTACTTTCTTCCACCGATCAAAAATTCACCCGTCCCGGCAGGGTCATCAGCGGAACGATCTCCGCCGCGCTTTCAAAACTTGTTCAATATGCCGGCGCAGAGTTGGGACGGTACGGGGTACAAGCAAACGGCATCGCGGTGGGCGGAACAGAAGAAAATTCCCCCTGGGCGCTTTGCTGAGTGTGTATAAGGCAGTATCTGAAAAACACACAGAAACCGGCATTGCAGGGCAGAAACGAGAGCACGAATCAAAAGGTTCGTACTCTTTTTCTGTATATACCATTAAAACTACAATCGGCACATTGGCTTTTCCTAAAAATCTTCTGTAGAATGAAAACACCATAAAATACAGGAGGTTTTTTCGATGAAAAGCATTTATGAAGAAGCAGGCGGTACATACACCCGGCAAGGCGATTATGAACTTCCCGATCTGAAAATACCGCCCGAAAGAGAAGTTAAAATTGGTGTATGGGGGCAACGATACCGGCAATATTTGAAGCAGCATCACCGGATTCGGTATTACAATCTTCTGACCGCCGGAAAGCTAAACGAGCATCTGGCAGAGATTGACCATCAGGCAGAGCTAATGTTTCAATCCCTTGTAAACGCACTTTCTGAGCAGGAAAATGTAACGGAGAAATTGAAAGCAGTTGCTCCTATGGAATGGGTGCAAAAGATGAATAACATCCGAAACCGAGCAACAGAAGTCGTCAACGGCGAGTTGATTTTCGTATGAGAGAACAGAAATATCATCTCTATCTTTCGGAAGATGAGCGCAGATTTCTCATTCAAAATCTCCTTTGGTTCAAAGCAGTCTGCGGCAGGAAGGGCGCTATACCGACGCTGCAGATGACTTGATCATCAAGTTTTTAAAGACAAAACCAAAGAAAATCAGGGTAAAATAGAACGAACCGGAGAAAGCTGCCTTCTCCGGTTTTTCTGTATCATCTTAGCGAGCAGACTGTTTGTATCCAAATACGGCTACAGACAGTGATTCTCGTTAGGGCGCTGCCCTAAGACCTGAAGATGAAAACTTTATTAATCCTGAATCGCAACTTGAGCTGCGTGCTTATTTTGAAAATTTACTTTCAAAATTATCGCAAAGACTCTGAATCCATTCTTTACGGGCAATCTGATTGATCCAGCAGGTTGGTATGCCGCTTTTACCACCACACCCATAAACAATCCCGGCAAGTCCGCCCGTCACCGCTGCCACTGTGTCAGTATCCTCACCCAAGTTCACGGCGGTAAGAACACAATCCTTGTAAGCGTTGGTTACCCATAAGCACCAAAGGGCGGCTTCCAGTGTGTCAACCATATAGCCGGAACTTCTGATTTCATCCCGGTTCAGTTCACCAATATAGGCGATTCGCTTGAATTCTTCCATCTGCGTAACAGGCCGAAGATAAGCCAAAGAACAGATTGCTTCCTTTATCGGTGTTCCTTCAATAAGCTTTCCGGCAATGTAAATATATAGACTGCAAGCGGTTTGTGAAATCTCATGTGCGTGTGTAAGCTTACTCACATTCAAAATATCCTGTGTGGTGTGGGGAATGAACGCCAGCGGAAGAATACGCATCAACGCCCCGTTTCCGTTGTCCATATAGGTTTGCCCGCCGCACTTCAAAGGTTCAACACCGTTTGCATATCTGAAAATCGCTTTCCGGGTACTGCCACCTACATCGAACACGCTTCCATAGGGAGTGTATGCTCCGTCATCCAACCACATAAGGAAATTATCCATTATATCAGCCAGATCAATTTTCCCAGTTCCTCCTATGCTTGCAACTGTGGCAAGCGTCAGACTGCTATCATCTGACCAAGTACCGGGCGGCTGATTATAAGTTCCGTACCCAGTTATTTTTTCCGCCTTAAATGTGTCACGCCTCTTAAATTCAAACGGAACGCCCAAAGCGTCACCAACAACTAAACCTATAATCCCATCATATACCTTCATTTTCTCCATCCTCTTTTTTATCTGAATTTTGGGATGAAAATAATATTTATCCAGTTTAATACCGGCGCCATAAAATCGTTTTCTGGCAATAAAAATCTCTTTGTTTTTATGTTTGGTTTTTCTCTGTTTGTTTCGTTTCCCAGCTGATGCAATTCAGCACACCGCCTTCTTTTGCTATTTCATTGATATTGACCGGCACAATTGTTTTTGGAAAAATTTCTTCCGCTGCTGCGATTGCTTTATCATCCATCGCATTGTCAAATACAGGCAGGAAGATATGCCGTTCTGTTTCCAAGAAATTAAGATAACAACCAACAGCACTATCGTTTGACGAAGAAAAATAGGGGAAATCGATCACATCGATCCCATACTCCTGTAAAACCGATTGGATTCGTTGTTCTAGTCCTTTTTTTGATGGTACATAGTTACCGATCACAGTGTTTTCATTTACAAACCGCACCATGCCGTCGGCATGGCCTGTCATATCATTTTTCTTTTTCAAGGATGGAATCAGAATAACTTGAGCCTTTAACTGTTGCTCTAGGATTTTGATGAGTTCCGCTTGCGTATAGTTGGGATTTTCCTTCAATATCCGGTCGCTGATGATTGCTTTTTCTTTTGATGGGGAAAACACCACATTTCCGCCGTCGAGGTTGATATCTGAATAAGTGACAGGAAAGGAAAATTGCAAGCTTAAATCGTTTTTGAAGTTTGTTCGCAGTTCCGGCTCATTTTCCAGATAACTCGGTTCATACCGAAATGAAACAAAGCTGCCGCCTCGAATCTGAACCGGCATAAAATCCCGCAGCCAGATATCGTGAGTGCCGTCGACCAACTGATATTCCACTCCCGCAGAGTATAATGCGGCGAACAATCTGTCCGCCGCAGGCTTGTATGTAGGATTTGTTTGGAGAAGAGAGGATAAGTAGATCATTGATTATACCTGTCAAATTTACTTTAAATTTAATCAAAAAACGGAAAATGAATTGCAAATGCCTGATAATTCTTTTCTTCAAGATGTTCTCTATTCCCATCTTTTTTTACAATTCCAATTCTTTCTTTACGGTTTATATCAACAGTAAATCCGAAATCATCCAACCATAATTTCTCATGGTCAATAACCCTCTGCTTGGTTATTTCACTTTTTATTTCTTTTATTTTCAGCGTTTCAGCAACATTACAAGGACCTTTCACACAATCTAAAGCTCGAATCAAAACATTGTCATTACCTTGTTCTGTAGTACAATTAATCATAAGCATACCGTTATAAGGACACCATTCTCCTGTGCCGCAAAACATATCGTTTTTATAGGTAACTACTTCTGAATCATCATATGCTTCCGTTTCGGTAATACACCAATGTAAAATAGTACCATCATCAAATTCACGACAGATGAATTTGCCGAGTAAATCGGATGCCACTTCATCTGCACTCCTGTAAAAAAAGTTCGGTTTTCTAATCTCTTTGATTTCTGCCATCTTTTAATTCTCCTTATTATTTTATTAAGCATAATTTTTATGCTCACAACCATCATATTAAAACCTAAATAAGTCAATCCCAAATCCTCAAAATAACCACCGGTCCGGTATCAGTGATTTCATTGTCTCCAACTATAATCTTGTAGGTTTGATACGGCTCTGCTGTAACCGCTTCTACTGCTTCCCGCTTTGCCAATTCCTCCACAAGTTCCCGTGTTGATGCTTTAGATAAATCCATCGTATTTACAATCCTTTCCTTTTATAAAGTTCATTATATGCAGATATATAAAGATTCCTTTTTCGACTACCATCCAAGGCGTTTGTTCCGCCACTTGATTCTTGCTTCCACATATTGACGATACCATTTTGCCGCTTCTTTATACTGCTTTCTATTTTTATAGTATTCTGCCAAATGCAACATACCTGCCTCA
>CALWNT010000035.1 GCA_944382885.1 uncultured Clostridia bacterium
GTTAGGAGAACACTTGTTAGACCCGCACCAAAGCCGCCGCGGCGATTGAGCGGCGCCCTTTTTCTCAATTTTGGGCGAGCAAAATTGAGCCGGGGTTTGGGGGCCGACGCCCCCATAAGCCCAGTACAGAACCAGCTTGGTTCTGTAAGATAAATTTCTATTTTCCCGGACATTTTTCCTCTCCTTTCCGTCTTTCTCAGTAGAAGCTTTTTGCAAAAGTGTTGTGAGGAGGAGGGAGAAATATGATCTGACAAATGAACCAGACCGCGTGTCACTCTTGTGGGTAATTTTACTATAAATTGTTCTTTCCATTGACAAATTTCGACAATATTTCTACACTAAGAAAGCTATGATTTAAGGGGGGAGCCATATGAAAGTCTATTGGTATATCATGAGAAGCCGTATTCTGATGACAATGGCCTATCGGTTTCAGGTCATCTCTACCGTTTTGTGCCAGATCGTGATTTTGTTCGCATCCGTTTTTTTCTGGAAAGCCGCCTATGGCTTGGAGGCTGTCCAAAGCGATACGACGCTGGATCAGATGATCCACTATACGGTGCTTTCCAATCTGCTTGCCGTTTTATATACCACCTTTGTAGAGCAGAATATCAACCAGAATGTCCGTCAAGGGAACGTGGCGGTGGACTTTATCAAGCCGATCAATATCATGGGTTCCTATTTTGCGGCCGATATCGGTATGATGATTGGCAGTCTCCTGTTCCGCTTTATTCCGATGTATCTGATTAGCGGGCTGGTATTCGGGTTTACCCTGCCGGTGAGTTTTCCGGCCCTTATGTTATTTATCGTCAGCACCTTTCTGGGCTTTGTGATCCTTTGGTGTATCTGCGGCATTTTCGGGCTGTTTTCCTTCTGGGTCATCCAGCTTGGGCCGATTGGAGGGGCGAAGGACTACATCATCCGTTTCCTGTCAGGAAGTTTTGTTCCCATCTGGTTCTTTCCGGAGGGAATCCAGCAAGTGTTTAATTTCCTGCCCTTTGTTCACATCTATCAAACGCCGATCAGTATCTATATCGGGAAGATCACCGTACTGGAATCGTTGTTTCCGATTGGTATCCAGCTGTTCTGGGCTGCGGTCATGGTGCTCTGTCTGACCCAGTTTCAGAAGGTCGCTTTCCGTAAGGTTGTGGTGCAGGGCGGCTAATAGAGCTAAGGAGGGATCTTTATGAAAAAACTGCTTCACAGCATTTGGCATCATCTTTCGATTGTTTTTTTCAATTTTAAATTGACTGTGCAGTCCCAAATGGAATATCCTTCCTTCTTAGTGGGATGGCTGCTGGCCAACCCGCTGCAATTCGGGTTTGGCATTTTGGGGATTTTTATCATTGTCTCCAACTTCGGCTCCATTGGAGACTGGGGCTTTCAGGAAATCACCTTCCTGTATGGGATCTCCGTTGTCAGCCACGGACTGACGGTGGTTCTCTTTATCCAAACCTGGAATATTGAATACAGCGTCCGTTACGGGGAATTTGACCGGTATATGCTCCGCCCTTTAGGCGTGTTCTTTCAAATGATCACCAGTTATATCAATCTGATCGGTCTGACCGATATGATCCCCGGGCTGGTCATCCTGATCTACGGTTGTGTGGGAGTCGGTTTTGAACCTACGCCGCTCAATCTTTTCAAACTGTTGATTACGATTCTCGGAGCGGTATTGATTCGGGGAGCCATTTATCTCCTTTCCGGCTCTGTGGCGTTTTTCACCAAAAGCAGCGGCGCGCTGATCGAGGTGGACAGCAAGCTGTTTGACGCCGTCTCCATGTACCCGGTCTCGATTTATCCCAAAGGGGTTCAGATTTTATTCACCTACCTCTTCCCCATCGCCTTTATCAGCTTTTATTCCGCCAGAGAGTTTTTGGGAAAGACCGACGGGCTTCCCATGTTTGGGAACGCTTACCTGATCACCCTGCTGGTAGGGGCGCTGGTATTTTTCCTGGCGTATCTCTTTTTCCAATGGGGATTGTCAAGATACGAAAGCAGCGGTTCTTAATTTATTTGATTCCAGCAAGGAGGCAACATTATGGCCGTATCCATTGAAGCAAAAAATCTGACAAAAGAATTTATCGTTACCAAAAAAGAACCCGGGCTCAAGGGCGCCTTTAAAAATCTGATCCACAGTGAAAAAAGCGTCTTCCGCGCCGTAAACAAGATCAACTTTTCCATCGAGGAAGGGCAGGTCGTAGGCTATATCGGCCCGAATGGAGCGGGAAAATCTACCACCATCAAAATGATGAGCGGTATTTTGCAGCCCACCTCGGGAGACGTTACCATCCGGGGGGGTTCTCCCTTCCAGGATCGGAAAAAGGTGGTGCGGAATTTAGGGGTCGTATTCGGCCAGCGCACCCAGCTTTACTGGGATTTGCGGCTGGGGGAATCCTTTGAGCTTTTAAGAAGGATTTATGAAATCGACGACGCCACCTATCAGAGAAACCTTGGGATCTTAAATGATATCCTCAACATTCAGGAGATCATCGACACCCCGGTCAGACAGCTTTCTCTGGGGCAGCGGATGCGGGGAGATCTGGCTGCGGCGATCCTTCATTCTCCGCCGGTCATCTTCCTGGACGAGCCTACCATCGGCCTGGATGTGGATGTCAAATACTGCGTCCGCCAGTTCATTAAGGACATCAACGATCAATATCACACCACCATCATCCTCACGACCCACGACCTGGGAGATATCGAGGAGCTTTGCAGAAGAATTATCATCATCAACCACGGGGAAATCGTCCATGACTGCTCTCTGGAGACTCTGATGAACGAATTCGCTCCCAACCGCCGGCTGATCGTAGACCTCTACCAAGCGCCTCAGGAGCCCATTGAATTGAGAAACGCCAGGGTCATCAGTCAGGAAGGGGCAAGAATCTGCCTGGAGTATAACAAAAAGGAGACCAGCACAGGGGATGTGGTGGAAGCTATCGCCGCCAACCACTCCATCCAGGACATTTCCATCGAGGAAAGCAACATCGAGGACGTGATCCGCACCATCTACGCGAAAGATTCCGAATCCGCCTGATGGTGTCAAACGTGCTCCGTACACAAAAGTGTACTTTAGGAGAATAAACGGGATTCCAGTTTCATAGATGCAATATAAGGGGGCGCCAAGTATCACTTGGCGCCCCCTTTGTGCTTTTTTCCCGTCTATAGGCGATACCGGAGATTTCTTTATCCAACCCTTGTCAGATGGGCATGTTCCGCTTTCGCGTTTAAGGCTTCCCATAAGCATGCAAAGCCCTTCCTCTCTCAACGGAGAATCCGGCGGAAAATGACTGACGCTCAGCGGATAATTCTCGAATCGGTAAACACATCGTTTTCATCGCTGGAATGGGTGCTGAACTCACTGACGACAGCCCCTTCTTCCCCGGCCTGAAACCAGTGCCGGGTATTGGGATAGATGGTATACTGCTCTCCGGCTTTCAAAACCACCTCATGAAAAACCGTGTAGACTCCCTGAGGGGGCGTCGCCTGAATCGGCTGGCTTTCTTCCCCTTCCACATAGAGGTAAACCGTCCCCCAGCGGCAGCGAAAAGTCTCTTCCTTTCCGGGCTGTCCGTCTACCGGAGGATGGCGGTGTTCCGGGCAGGTTTGATGGGGGAACAGCACCATTTCCTTTGCGCAGCACCGCTGCGTATTGACGTAGGTCAACAGCTCCAGACCTGTCCGCTCCAAATCGTTGAGCCCAAAATCCGCGATTTCAATTCTGCTTCGCTCTTCCGGGGTGATGACGATTCCCGCTCTTTGATAGTAATCCGCCGTCCGCTGTGTGATTTCCGCTCTTGTAAGGCACTGCTCCCCGGAGCGAAATAAATTCTGTTCCATACTGCTCATTCTGCTTTTTCCTCCATAAATTTTTTGATCTCTCCATAAGGCTTCATACCAGTAGTCGCGCCCTTTTCCATGACGCAGTGGGCTCCGGCGGCATTGGCGAAACGGACGCTGTCAGAAAACGACTCCCCTTTTGCGCAGGCGGCCAAAAATCCGGAACAGAAGCTGTCTCCCGCACCGGTCGTGTCCACTACCTGAATATCCGAATAAGCGGGCAGGACAAAAGGGGTGCTTTCTTGGCTTTCCTGAGCAAAACAGCCATATTTCCCCATTTTGATGACAACGCTTTTCACGCCTTTTTGAAAAAAGACAGAGGCGATTCTTTCCGAAATCTCCTGGGCCGAATGCTCCCCGGTACAGTCTGGACATCCGGAGATCATTGCCGCCTCCTCGATGCTGGGCAGAAAATAATCAAGGTAGGGCATCGCATCCTCTAACAGGCTTCCCCAGCGTCCGCTGCTGTCCCAGCAGACATCCAAAGCCGTGGTTTTCCCCATTTCTTTGCACCGGCGCAAAAATTCCGCTGTCTGCTTACCGTCGAATTTAGACAACAAAAAAGTCCCGGTCACAAAGATGATCCGGCTTTTTTTCACGACCTCCCAGTTGATATCGTCGATGCCCAAAGCGGCGTTGGCGCCGATACAATGCAAAAAGCTCCGTTCGCCGTCCTTGGAAGACAACACCACCGAGGTGGAAGTCTGTACAGTTGGATCTACCGCCACACCAGCCGTATCCAAACCGGATTCCTCGATCCTGCGCAGCAGAAAATCCCCAAAGGGGTCTTTCCCCACTTTTCCGATCACCGCAGAGGACAGGCCCATTGTTTTTAAGTTCACAGCGGCGGTCATCGCGTTTCCTCCGTTAAACATTTCAATGCTGTCCACCAGGTTGAGCAGCCCCTTTTGCGGCATGGCGTCTACCGGCTTTGCCATTACGTCGGCTACTAAAATCCCCACAGAGGTGATATCATAGATTGATTTTTCTCTATTTGCGTTTTGGGGTTCCATCCAATTCCCTCCTGTCCGGATATAGTAAATTTAACCTTATTATAGCGGTTTTCGATTCCGGTGCAAATACGCCGATTCACCAAAGTTACAGGAGAAATTTCGGGCATTTAAGACAGCGTGCTCCCCCCTATTTGAATAAAATAGGAATTGATCTTTCTGTTTTAAGACGATTTTTCCCATGACTTCCTTTCAGTGAAAGGGGAAAGTTTTGCGGGGAGCCGCCCCGCACGCGGCCTACTTTTGCTCGCTCAAAAGTAGGCAAAAGAGCTTCACTCAAACGCCGTGAAGGCTTGGTACGGGTCTACAAAGTGTTCTCCTAACCATGCGAAGAAGGAAAAATTTAGTTTATCGCTTGTGCTGACGGTTGCTTTGGCAGAAACTGATATTTTCTGTTTTACTCCGTTAGGAGTCAATTTTTAAGACCCCCACCTAAGCCTCTGCGGCGTTTGAGCAGCGCCCTTTTCCTCAATTTTGGGCGAGCAAAATTGAGCCGGGGTCTGGGAGCCGGTGCTCCCAGGTGCTTTCCCCTTTTGCCGAAAGGAAGTTATGGGAAAATTGTTTTAAAATAGAAACTAAATTTCTGTTTTCCTTCCCTTCTGAGCCTCAATAGCTCAACCTCCTTACACTACTGGAGCAAGCAGCAGCGCCCCAAGAAAATGGACAACGCCTCCCAGCAAAAGAGCGGTCAGTATCGTAGAGAGCGCGATCAACACCGCTGTTTTGATCCCAAATTCTTTCACAAGGACCGCGAACACCGAAAGACAGGGCAGATAAAACAGAGAGACCACCGCTCCCGTAAAGATCTGAAGAGGCGTTAAAGACAGGGACAATAAAGGAGCAACCGACATTTCCCGCCGGATGACGCCCGCGATCAGCGCTACCGCTGCTTCTTTGGGAAGCCCCAGCCAGACCTCCATCACCGGAGACAAAAAAGAGGTAATTTGCTCCAAAAGCCCGCTGCTGGACAGAAACGCAATCAGAAAAACCGCCAGCAGCATCGGCCCTTCTGCATCAAATAAAAAATGCTTGAAACGAAACAGCAGTTTTCTCAAATAGGTTTTGGGACTTGGCAGAAGCAGATTCGGCAATTCGATTACCATAGGAGCCGGAGCCCCTTTCCAGATTTTTCTCAGAACTGCAGAAAGGGGGATCATGAGAAGAAAAGAAAGCAGAAACAACAGCGGCAGAAACCAAACGGGTTGTCCGGCGAAAAGCTTTAACAAAGCTCCAGTCTGGGAGGTACAGGGAATGCAAAAACAGATGATTGCCGCAATCATCACCCGTTCTTTTTTCTGCTGAGCAGAACGGGTGGCCAAAATAGCCGGCACCGCACAGCCATATCCCAGCAGCAGGGGGATCAAACTGCTTCCCTGAAGCCCCAGCTTTCTCATGATATTGTCAAACAACACGCTGATACGGGGCAGATATCCGGAATCCTCCAGCAGAGAAAAAACGGCGTAGAATAAAATGACGTAAGGAAGGATGGAGGCCAGAATCCATTCAAAAGGCGTCACAAAAATACCGTATTCCCCAATCAGCAGTTCGTTCCAGAAGGGAGACAGCCCCAGATGGAGCACGGCATTTTGAAAAAAGGTAATAAAAATCTCGGAAAGAGGAGCAAAAAGATAGCGGATCAAAAACTCCCCTCCGCGGATCATGATGAAAATCGCGGCAAACAGCACCGCAATCGCGATGAGGCTGCCCCAAAAGGGGTGAATCACAAGATCGGACAATCGCCTTTGCGTCGTTTTTGGGGACGCAGGATCAAAATCGCTTGCCAAAACACGCCGCCGCTTTAAGTTGGTGATCGTCTCATGAATCCGTTCCTCTGATACAGTTCCTGTAGAAGCATTTGCTTTGTGTTCAACATTCGACATATTATTGCATAATATGCGATAAATTTCCTTTTTTATTTCAGTAAAGCCATATCCCTTTACAGCAACTGTCTCGATGATTTTGCCCCCTAATGTTTTGGACAGCTCCTTTCGGTCAATAGAAATCCCCTGTTTCCGAGCCACATCTGATAAATTGAGACAATAAATCAGGGGAATTTGATAAGTCATCAGCTTCAGAGCGAACCGAATACTCTGCTCTAAATTGGTAGCGTCCAGCACGCAGAGGATCAGGTCTGCTCCCTGCTTTAAATAATCCACCGCGATTTGCTCGGCTTCACAGCTGGGGTCAAAGGAATAGGCGCCCGGCACGTCGATCACCTGACAGGAAAATGGCTCCAGTATAAGGATTCCCTGGGTAACACTGACTGTGGTTCCCGCGTAATTTGCGCTCTCCGCCTGCTTTTTACAAAGGCCGGAGAAGATGACGCTCTTTCCCACATTGGGGTTCCCCATCAGCAGGATCTTTTTAGGGATCAGATTTCCATTCTTTTTTTCCTTTAAAAAATTGCGCTCTTCCGTCGTCTTGTTTTTCTTCCCGGAAGAACGGGAATTCTGCTTAAAAGCAGGAAGCGTGTCCCTCCGCTGTGGTTTTTTCGTTGTCTTGGTAACCATTTTTACAACTCCTTGATTCTGATTTGCTCTGCAATTGCTCCTCCAATCGCGAAATCCCGCCGGTAAATCCGGACAATGACCGGCCCGGAAAAAGGATACTGGAACCGAACTTCCACCCGTTGTCCCGGATAGATTCCAATATTCTGCAAAGCCGGCACGGGAGGAACCGTAAGAATTTGATAATGCCTCTTCCGCTTTCCCTCTTTTAGCTTCATCCTGTTCCTCCGTTTTCCCTTTGGATTCGTCGATTTCACCTCAGCAGGCGGTAGCACCTGTGATCTCGTTTATTTTATAACTATGTTCCAGCTTTCCAAAACATGACCCTGCTGGGGATTCTTTTCCGGAAGGATAGGAAAAAATCTAGGCAAAATGGGGGGCGGTTTTCCTCACGCGCCCATTGGGAGAAGAAATCGAAAAAAATCTTTATTTTGGTTGATTCTTCCTGAGTAATGTGGCATAATAAATAAGAATAGCGGTCATCGAGGGATTTCTTTCCCCACCGCGGCAAATCAGTTTAGGTTGGTGAAACGGATGCAGGAATATCAAATGTCCTTGGGTGCGCTGGCGCAAATGCTTCGCGAGCATGGCCTGCTTCAAAAGGCACCGGAGGAAATTTTTACGAAAACGGTAAAGCATTTAGTATATAATTCAAAAGAAGCAGCGGAAGAAACACTGTTTATCTGTAAGGGGCTTTCTTTTAAAGAAGCTTATTTATTAGGCGCAGTCGAAAAGGGCGCCGTCTGTTATCTCTCCGAACAGAGTTATGACGTCTCTATTCCGGGAATCATCGTAACAGATATCAGAAAAGCAATGTCTTTGGCGGCGATTTTATTTTACGGGAATCCCCAAGAACAGCTCAAGTTGGTTGGGATTACCGGCACTAAGGGCAAGACTACGACCAGCTATTTCATCAAGAATGTGCTGGATGCCTGGAAAAAACAGCGTACAGCGGTGCTGTCTACGGTAGAGGTTTATACCGGCGGCTATGACGAACAGGCTCACTTGACCACACCGGAGTCAGTGGATCTGCAAAAATATCTGGCGGACGCCGTGGATCATGAGAAGGATTTTCTCACAATGGAAGTCTCCTCCCAGGCCTATAAAATGGACCGGGTTTACGGAATGGAATTTGACTACGGCTTCTTCTTGAACATCGGCGTCGATCACATCGGTCCGCTGGAACACGAAAACTTTGAGGATTATTTCGGCTGTAAACTGGAGTTTATCCGTCACTGTAAAACGGTGTTTATCAATAAAAATACCGACAATTTGGAACGGGTTTTAGACGCTGCCAAACA
Source organism: uncultured Clostridia bacterium (assembly GCA_944382885.1). Classification (GTDB taxonomy): domain Bacteria; phylum Bacillota; class Clostridia; order Oscillospirales; family Ruminococcaceae; genus Massiliimalia. Next base: position 8,656 of record CALWNT010000035.1, read on the forward strand.
TGCCGAAAAGGTCATTTTGTTCGGTACGGACGAAAGCTGCGACTATTGGGTGGATTCCATTCAAAAGCAGAAGCAGGGCTTCTCCTTTGACGTGGTGACCAAAAGCGAAAGGCATCACTTCTCCACCGATATGGATGGGCGTTTCAATGTGGAAAACGCCCTGTGCGCCGTTGCCCTGGCGAAGGAACTGGGGATCGGAGAGGAAGAGATCCAGGAAGGGATCAACCACATCACCGTACAGGGAAGAATGAACGTCTATCACAAGGACGGCTATACCGTCATCGTGGATTACGCCCACAACTACCTGAGCTTTGAAAAGCTGTATTCCTCGGTCAAGCTGGATTATCCCGGACAGGAAATCATCACGGTATTCGGCTGCCCCGGCGGAAAAAACTTCCTGCGCAGACGTGACATCGGCACGCTGTCGGGAGAATATGCCCAAAAGGTGTATCTCACGGCGGAGGACCCCCAGTTTGAGGATGTGGTGGAAATCTGCGAGGATATTGCCCAGTATCTCAAGCCTTACGGCACGCCCTATGAAATCATCCCCGACCGGACAGAGGCCATCGAGACTGCCCTTTCCCGCGCCAAACCCAATCAGGTGCTTCTGATTACCGGAAAAGGGGAAGAACTGTACCAGAAGGTGCGGGGAGAATATGTAGACTATGAATCTGACACCTTAATTGTCAAGCGTTGTTTAGGAATCAAAGACTAAAATAAAGAAGGAATTACTATGCCGATATTAGATAAAAAAAACGCCCAGGAAACCGCGCGCTATACAGATTTTGTCCGCAATTCCCCTTACGGGAACGCTTTGCAGGATCTGGCCTGGACAAAAGTAAAGCGGAACTGGGACAGCGAACAGGTCTATTTAGAGCAGGACGGAAACATCATCGCGGCGATGTCCATTCTGTTTCAGAAGGTAGTGGGAAAAAACACCTTGGCTTACGCTTCCAGAGGGCCGGTCTGCGACCCCTATGACCTGGAACGGGTCAACCGGCTGATTGAAGAGGCCAAACCGGTATTAAAAGCCCATCACGCCATCTTTTTGAGAATGGACCCGGAAGTAAATTATGACGAAAAACTGGATCAGCTTTACCGGGACGCCGGTTTTCGGGTGCGGAATCAGGGACTCGGAAAAGCGGAGTTAATACAGCCCCGCTATAATATGATCCTTCCTCTGGAGGGCAAAACCTTTGACGAACTGATGCCGGGATTCAGCTCGAAAACCAGATATAATGTTCGTCTGGCTCAGCGCAAAGGGGTCACCACCGCCTATTATCATGACGACGACGCGCTGAAGACCTTTTATGAAATCTACCGGGTCACGACCGAACGGGACAAAATCGGCCACAGACCTTACTGGTATTTTGAGGAAATGCTCCACGCTTATGATGAAAATCATCTGCGCATCTATATTTCCAGCCATGAAGGCCAGCCGCTGTCTGCGGCGATCGCCATCAACTACGGGAAAAAAATGTGGTACTTATACGGCGCCAGCTCCAATGAAAAGCGGAATCTGATGCCCAATTATTCCATGCAGCGCGCGATGATCGAGTGGGGCGTGGAATGCGGCTGTGAGCTGTATGATTTCGGCGGCGTTTATCAGCTTGACAGCAGCGACGGGCTTTATCATTTTAAGGAAGGGTTCTGCCGGGAACACGGTGTAACCGAATTTATCGGGGAATTCGACCAGGTGTATCAGCCGATCGGATATTTTCTCTTCACGAAAGGGATTCCGACCCTGCAAAAATTGAAAAAGAAACTCAGAAGCAGAAAAAAATAACGGATTTATTTAAACCGGAAACAGCTAAAATCTGTTTCCGGTTTTCTGTTTGTTGGGAGCGAACAGGGTTTGAGACGATAAAGAGAACGCATCGTACAAGTTGGTTCTGTACTTGGCCTGTTGGCAGAGCCGATAAGATATACGGGAGAAATTTTTCTTTAGAGTAGCATTTTTTCCCAATTTATGTTATACTATAGTCTGTTTGTAGACGGACGTCTAACGGATGCGGAAAATAAAATAAGGAGATTGCCGAAAAGGCAAAAGAAAGATTATGTATCAGTTATTCAGTGAGTTTTTAAGCGGCACACAGATAATTATGATCGGTGTGATCGTCACATTCGCCATTACTTTCCTGCTTTTAAAGTTTCCCTTTCCTTTCCTGCCTAAGGATCAGGGACGGGAGTTTGCGGTGAACGGAGCCCTTTCCAAAGGAAAGACCAGGGGCGTAGGGCTTTCTTTTATGATCGCTTTTCTGATTGGTTCCCTGCTGTTTCTGCCGCTGGATGCGGAGTATCTGATCTACGCGTTTTTATTGGTCGCAATGATGCTCAGCGGTTATCTGGACGACGCTTCGGAAAAGCCCTGGAACGAGTATAAAAAGGGATTGATCGATTTTCTGATCTCTCTGGTTGGCGTGATTACCTTTATCAATTTTAACTCTACTACCATCCACTTCGGTTCCCTTACCTTCGAACTTCCCAAGGTGGTATTTGGTATTCTGGGAATCATTCTCTTCTGGGCTTCGGTGAACGTGACCAACTGTTCCGACGGCGTGGACGGCCTGTGCGGCAGTCTGTGCATCATCGTGATGCTCTCTTTCGGAGTGATCTTTCCCAAGGAGCTGGATCAGTATGTCATCGCGAATTTCCTGTTTGTCGCGGTGCTGTTGGCCTATCTCTATTTCAATTCCTCTCCCAGCAGTATGCTGATGGGAGACGCCGGCTCCCGGGCTTTGGGTTTCTATCTTGCCATTATTGCGCTGAAGTCCCAGAATCCCTTTATTTTCATCCTTCTTGCCGGAATGCTGATTGTGGACGGCGGTTTGGGCCTTTTGAAGATTTTCCTCAAACGGTTTTTGAAGATCTCCATTCTGAAAAACACCCGCACGCCCATTCATGACCACTTGAGAAAAAATCACGGCTGGTCCGACACACAGGTGGTAGCCCGCTTCCTGATTATCCAGGTGATTTTGGCGGTTGTTGCCTGGCTGATTGTTTAAAAAAGAAAAACGGTCTAGGAAAATCGCTCCTGCGTCCCCTATCAAAGGGAAAACGGGAGCGATGAATTTTATTGTAAGAATCAATCCAATACAAGAAGCGCCCTTCTATTAAAGGAGCGCAAAATCTGCGCTTTCGAAAACCGGCTTCATCTGACACAGGCAAAAAGGATGCCCGGCAGGGTCAAACATGACTCGCCAGCCGTCGGAAAACTGCTCTTTGGCAATGGTTGCTCCACAAGAAACCGCATGGCGGACAGCCTCTTCCAAATCATTTACCGCAAAGTCCAGATGTTCCATCTGCTGCTGGGCATCTGACTGCTGAGGCCACAGAGGCGGCTGATAGTCGGGATTTTTTTGGAAGGTGATTCCCGGATAAGCGCCCTGCCCCTTTCCCGGAGCGCCTACGCAGGCGTATTCCTCATTGTGAAAGGGAATTTCCCAATGCAGCAGATCGGCATAAAATTTTGCCAACTCGTAGGGCTCCTTGCAGTCTATGGTGACGGCATAGAGTTTGATCAACAGCGTATCTTTTTCCATCATAATTTCCCCTATTCTCCATGAAGCCGGTAAACGGTTTCCAGCCAGGAAGACAGCTGCTCCTGCTTATCAGGATCCTTCCCGTAAACAGCGAGCACAGGGGTGCGCTCTGTCTGGGGACAAAACTCAGCCAGCTCTTTTTTGATATTCCCTACCCCGCTTCCTCCGTGGGTGCAGAAAAGCAGGACGGTCTTTCCGAACAGGTCGGTTTCCTTTAAAAAGGTACGAACCGGCCAGGCAATCGATCCCCACCAATTTGGGGTGCCGATGATCACCGTATCGTATGCCTCTAAATCAGGCGGAGTGGAAGACAGCTCAGGATAGTTCTGTTCCACCTGTTCTGTTCTCGCCCGCTGGGAGGTTTCCTCATATCCAGCCGGATAAGGAACCAGCGGCTGGATTTCCCACAAATCGCCTCCGGTTTTTTCTTGGACAGCCTGGGCTAGTTTTCTGGTATTTCCCGAATGAGAATAATAAGCAATCAATATCTTTTCCATGTAACAGTCCTCTTCTCCTGCACTTTACTCACCGTAAAGAACTCCATTCTAAACGGCATGATGTTAAACCATGCATTTTTTGACATTCCCCCCGTTCAATGGCGCCGGGGGGATTTTTCCTTTTGCTCCAAAAAAATCGGCTTTTTCCCTTGAGGAGCATTCACATATTTTCAAAATCCCTAACTAGTTTATGAAACTTGACAGCGATTTTCCCGTGAATCTCCTCTGAGGGAAAACTTTCCTGTGAGCTAATCCTCGATTGCGGCCTTCTTGGTATTGATCCGATAGATCACCTGGTCGTCAAATTTCGCCTTCCGGTCATAGCTGTAGAAACCGTTCATTTCCTGCTCCACATCATACAGCTGGGTATAGCAGAAAGCGAACATCTGGTCGTTATTGAGCAGCGCGGTGGTCAGCGCCTCATACCGTTTGAGGAATTCTTCCTCGGTTTTGGGCTTGTCGTAGCCCCATCCGCCTTCCGGCTCTTCCCCGCCGAACACGGTAAACATGCCGCCGTATTCGCTGACAAAGGTCGCTTCCCCGTGATAAGGCTGACGTTCCTCGAACTTATCCTCCAGCACGCCCTCCGTCATCAGGCGGTTGTAACGTTTTTCGAATACTTCTGGATCTTTTTCGTAATCGTGGACATCCCAAATATCACTTTCCACATGGAAGTTTCCGCTGGTATCGATGCAGGGACGGGTGGTGTCAATGGCCTTGGTGATCCGGTAGACCATGCGAAGAATGTCGTCATACTGCTTTTTCCCATCCTGATCCCAGGTTTCGTTAAAGGGACACCAGCCGATAATCGCAGGATGGTTGAAGTCCCGTTCCAGCGCTTCCATCCATTCCGGCAGGAAGTGATACAGCGTCATGGGATCGGTGATATCCAGCCCCCAGTTGGCGTGTTCTCCCCAGGCAAGATAGCCAAGACGGTCGCAGTGATAGAGAAAACGGGGTTCAAAAATCTTTTCATGAAGCCTTGCACCGTTAAAGCCAAGCCCCATAGAGATCTCAATGTCCCGAATCAGCGCTTCCTCAGTGGGTGCGGTATAGATCCCGTCGGGATAGAAGCCCTGATCCAAAATCAGACGCTGAAAGACAGATTTTTCATTGATAAGGAATTTCTTCCCGTCCAGCCGGACGTTCCGCAGGCCGAAATAGCTCTTGACCTGATCCCCGCCGTAAGTAAAGGTCACGTCGTACAGTCTGCCGTGTCCGGGCTCCCAAAGATGTACTTCTTTCAGCGGGATGGTGACGGTCCGCGCCCCGCCCCGGCAGGTCAGAGAAGCCTGTCCCATCTCTTTGCCCTCATAGGAAACGGCAATATCCAAATTTCCCGCCCCTACGGTTTCCAGTTCCATCGTAATGGTGCCGCTCTGGTGATCGGGATAGTATTTTACCTTTTTTACATAGGCTTTCGGCATCGCTTCCAGCCAGACTGTCTGCCAGATTCCGGTGGTACGGGTATAAAGACAGCCGAAAGAGTGATATTCCCAGCACTGTTTTCCGCAGGGCTGTTTTCCGGAACGGTTGTCGTCCTTGGCGCAAAGGGTAATCACGTTTTCCCCGTCTTTGAGATAATCGGTGATGTCAAAGGAGAACGAGATATATCCCCCTACATGGGTGCCCACCTCTTTGCGGTTGACATATACGGTAGCCTCATAGTCCACAGCACCGAAGTGAAGCACCACTCTTTTATCCTTCCACTCAGCTGGAATAACCACCTTTTTCTGATACCAGACGCAGTTTAAAAAGTCCTTGATCCCTACGCCGGACAGTTCGCTCTCCGGGCAGAAGGGAACGGTAATCTCAGAATCCAGCTGTTCCTTCTCAAATAACTTCCGATCCTTTCCGCTGATGCTGTAGTCGATTTCAAACTCCCAGGGTCCGTTTAAATTCATCCAGTCCGCCCGTTCAAACTGGGGAAAGGGGTGTTCCGGTCTTGGAATATTATTCATGTCATTTTCCTCCTGCTTTCTTAGCCGGCTTCCTAAGCCGGCTGTGGTAGTTTCAATCGCGTCAATCCTCGATCGCCGCTTTTTGAACGTTGATGCGACGGATTACTTCAAAGGGGAATTT
>CALWNT010000036.1 GCA_944382885.1 uncultured Clostridia bacterium
TTGGAGCTGCCGCAGGCAGGGAAGACTGTTTCGTAAGCCTTTAGGGATTCATCCAGAAATACGGTGACCTCTTTCGGTACGGCGAAAGGGCAGACTCCGCCCACCGGATGCCCGGTTTTTTCCAAGACCTCTTCTGCCGACGGCATTTTGGCTTTGGTATGGAAGATCCCCTTAAATTTTGTATTGTCAAGGCGTTTATCTCCAGCCATGACGATCAGAATACAGCGGCCGTCTTTTTCCAGAAAGGACAAGGTTTTCGCGATTCGCCCCGGCTGCGTATGCAGTGCTTCTGCCGCCAGTTCTACTGTTGCGCTGGAAACGGGAAACTCTAAAATACGTTCGCTGGCATGATATTGCTTTAGATATTCTTTTACCCCTTCAATTGACATTGTTTGCTCTCCTTTTTCCTTAAACTCTGCCTATTAGTATACTATAATACTGCCGTTTCGCCAAGAAGACCTGGGAAATGATGGGGAGTTTTACAGAATTCTTTCTTCTCCTTTGTATGAAATGTCAAAATATTCTGGCCTCTCTTTTCCCAAATAGGACTTTGTGCTATGATGAAAACGATGTTAGGACATTTTACCTATCACGGATTCTACAGAAAATTCAGAAAGAAACGATGAGGAAAATTTCAGCGGAGGTTTGGAAAAATGAGTGAAATCAAACAGGGTTATACCGGCAATCCGATTATTCCGGATGCGGTGACGGCCGATCCTACTATGGTTATTTTCGAAGGGGAGTACTGTGTTTATCCCACTGGAGGAAACGCGACAGAGCCCGGCTTTACTGTCTGGACGTCCACCGATCTGTCCAATTTTAAAAGCGAAGGCATGATTTTAAAGTTTTCGGACTTGGGATGGGCTAAAAAAGACGCATGGGCCCCTGATATTATTGAGAGAAACGGAAAGTATTATTTCTATTTCAGTGCGGACAGCTCCATAGGAGTGGCGGTGTCCGATTCTCCCAAAGGTCCCTTTGTAGACGCCCTTGGACATCCCCTGATTGATTTTGAAGAGGATATGTCTACCATTGACCCCAGAATCTTTATCGATGACGACGGAGCGACCTACCTTTATTGGGGCGCAACCTTTGAAGGGAAGCTCTTTATGCGCAGAATGAACGCCGATATGATTTCTTTCCAGGGCGAAAAGGAAGTTGTCCTTGACTGCCATGTAGAGGGCTACTATCATTGTGAAGGCTCTTACCTGTTCAAAAGAAACGGCCTTTACTATTATCTCTGGAGCGAATACAACTGGGATAATATTCCCCATCTGGACGTAGATCACAGCTATCGGGTGAACTGGGCGGTATCGAAAAAGCCGGAAGGTCCATTTATCCGCGAACCGTTCCGGATTCCGTTCCTGTCCAGCGACAATGAGCTTAACTTTTTAGCGCCGGGACATAATTCTGTTCTGCATCTGCCCGGAACAGAGGAATACTATATCGTATACCATCAGCATGACGGCTCTAATAAACGCCATACCAATATTGATAAAATTCCCTTTGGGGAAGACGGCGCCATTTACACCATGAAAATGACCAAAGAGGGCGTGCCCCTTGCGCCGATCAAAGCCTGGATCAAAGAGGAAGAAAAGGGGCCCTATCCCTCTGGGAAAGAGCTTGTCTTTTTGTTTGGCCATCGGCTGACAGAGGAGGAGATCATGTCTGTAACGCTGTATGCCAATCAAAAAGCAGTCGCCCAAATGGGCAGAGACGGCAAAATCCATTGGGAAAATCCCCAAGCTGGATTCTATAAAGTCTATGCAGAGGTTCTTTGCAAAGACGACAGCAAAATCATAACCGAAACCCTGAATGTAGACGTCATTTAATGGATAGAAGGAGCGGCGGAGAAAATCTCCGCCGCTCCTTCGTTTCTCCTCATATTCGGGAAGAAAGCCGAAATAAATACGATATCCCCATTTTTTAAAACGCCCAGTTTCCATTGATAAAAATCGGCGTTTTTGTACCGTCGGCCTCAATTCCGGTAATGGAAAGGTCTTTGGTTCCCACCATAAAGTCAATGTGGTTGATGGAGTCGTTGACTCCGCGTTTAGCAAGCTCCTCTTTGGAAAGAGAACAGCCGTCTTCAATGCAGGAGGGGTAAGCGCTGCCCAAAGCAAAATGGCAGGAAGCGTTCTCGTCAAACAGGGTATTATAAAACAGGATATTCAGGTTGGAAATCGGGGAGTCAGCCGGAACCAGCGCGATTTCTCCTAACCTGCGGGAGCCTTCGTCCGTATCCAGAATATGCTTTAACAGTTCTTCTCCCTTCTGGGCGGAATAATCGACAATCAGCCCGTCGCGGAAAGTAAAACGGAAGTTTTCGATCAGGCTGCCGTTATGATTTAAGGGCATGGAGCTGACAAGAGTACCGTTGATATGGTCTTTATCCGGAACAGAAAATACCTCTTCTGTCGGCATATTGGGGAAGAAGGGAAAACCGTCCTTGGTGACGTCTCCGCCGCCCTCCCAGATATGGTTTTTCGGCATCCCCACCAGAAGATCTGTGCCCAGGGAATTCTGATAATGCAGAGCGGTGAATTGTTTTTGATTGAGAAAATCTTTTTTCTGCTGGAAAGACTCTTTATGGGCTTCCCAAGCGGCAATCGGATCGGAGCCGTCCACCCGCACGGAAGTCAGGATCGCCGCCCAGAGCTTTTCGATTGCTTCCTCTTCCTCACAGCCGGGAAACACCTTTTTGGCCCAGGCAGGGGAGGGGACTGCGATGATATTCCAAGGAATCTGATTGGTCTCTGTTTTCTCGTAAAAGCTCTGGCAAGCCTCATGGGAAGCCTTGGTACCGGCAATGATTTTTTGAGGATCTACTCCGCTTAACGCTTCTGGATCGCTTGCGAGGATCGAGAGAAATCCTGCTCCTCTTTCGGCGTAATAGTTGTTGAAGTCTGCCTGCCAGGGAGGCATGGTCTCAAATACTTCCAGCGGGGAATAGGTGTATTTCATTTTGCTCAGCGCCTCGTCGCTCCAGGAAAGAATTACCTCACGGGCTCCTCTTTCGTAGGCTTTCTTGGCTATGATGCGTGCAAAATAGGCGCATTCAACCGGGCAGCGCACCACAAGCTCCTGTCCTTTTTGAAGATTGATGCCGCTTTCTACTGCCAAAGCGGCATATTGTTCCAACAATTGTTGAGATGGTTTCATTTGAATTCCTTCTTTCTGATTTTATCGAAGCTGATCGGGGGAGATCCCCTTTATAGAGTTCCCCGGTTTCAAAAAATTTAAAGGGGTAAGAGAAATTTCGCGTTCCATTGACCATGCTAAAAAGGAAACATTTAGCCTGTCGATTATTGATCTATCGCTCGTGCTGGCGGTAATTGGGTAAAAACTAATTTTAGGAACTCAACTTCGTTGACTAGCAAAAGTAGGTCGGGGTATGGGGGCCGACGCCCCCATAAGCCAGATACAAAACCAGCCTGGTTCTGGAACGCTGAATTTCTGTTTTTACCCCAAAAAGGCTGCCTGCCTAAAAATACTTCAGGCAGGCAGCCTTAGAGAAATCGCTTTCTGTTTGCCGGTCGATACCGAACTGACTGTTACCGGTAGGAAGCCTCTAAAATTCGAATGCTGTCTTCCAAAGACAACGGAGCCGGATCTACTAAGAACAATCCGCCCATCGTATCCTTTGCCTTTTTGGCGTACATTTCCATTTCTTCCAGCTTGATGCCGTAGTCGCTCATCTTCAGATCGTCTACATGACAGTCTTTTTGCAGCTGAACCAGCGCGTCTACAAAATCCATAGGAGAAGATGCGTCGGTTTTTCCTAAGAATTTTGCCATTTCAATCATCCGCTGATCGCAGGCGCCGGATTTTGCGAAATGGGTATAGTAAGCCCGGCTAATCATAATCAGCCCCGCACCATGAGGAAGCTCGGGATGAACAGCGCTTAAAGCATGTTCAAAAGAATGCTCAGAGGTGCACCCGGAAGTGGATTCCACCATTCCCGCAAGGGTATTGGCCAGGGCCACATCCGCTCTTGCCTCTTCGTTGGAGCCGTCGTTTACCGCGGTGCTCAGGCTTTTGCCAATCAGTTCAATGGCTTTTTGGGCGTAAAGATCACTCATGACATAGGCGGTATTATTGAGATACCCTTCTGTGCTGTGGAACAAAGCGTCGAAGCCCTGATAGGCGGTCAGATGAGGCGGCACCGTCATCATCAGGTCAGGATCTACCACAGACAATACCGGATAGGTTTTGTCATAGCCAAAGCCGAT
>CALWNT010000037.1 GCA_944382885.1 uncultured Clostridia bacterium
AGATGCAGTTTCGGATCAATTACTCCAAACGCCTCCTTTTGGAAACCAGAAAAACCATCGGAGACATCGCATTGGAATGTAGGTTCTCCGACGGATTCGCTTACTCTAAAGCCTTTAAAAAACGCTGCGGTGTCTCTCCATTGGAGTTCCGGCTGTCTCATTCCATTACAAGGTAGTTCCGCTCATTGAATCCGTATCCTGTTAGAGAAATCATCAAAATCTGCAAATCATTTCCTGACACCACCGGAATAACAGCCGGTATGCCAAATCAAAGTCATACTCCTGGGCGTTCCTTAACTGAATGGCCATTTCCAATACCTCCCGGTCCAGGCCGTCCAAAGCTTTCAGTAATTCTCTTTTCGTCTTTTGAAATTCCCCCGTTTTCAGATAATGGATATTCTGAAGCAGATAGAACACCGATCGATAACTGTAGGGAAGAGCCGATATGTTTTTCTCCCGGGACTCATAGAGGTACCGGTGACAAAGCTCGTGAAACAGATTGTTCAGGCTAACCTTCACATAATTTTGTTCGTCCTCCAGCGTGTATTCCGGTGTAAAATCTTGAAGTGTTCCGTAACAATCTTTGGTGGTGTGTAAAAGCTGGCAGATCTCTAAAGGATTCCAATGAGCCATCTCCTCTTTCCCACAGAGAAAGCCGCAGGCCTTCTGGGATTCTGGCAGATCCTTTATGATTTCCCGATAACTGTCCAGATCTTCGGGACGGAGATCGTCTAGCAGTACCATCACATCAATATCGCTGTTTTCATCCGCTTCTTCCCGCAGATAGCTGCCCTGCAGCCCTACATAAAGAAGCCTCTTGGAAAACTGCTTTTGCAGCTTATGGGTCAGTCGGGTTAAATATTGGTTTACTTCGATCATGGTAGTCCTCCCTGTTGTAATTTTAATGTTTCAGACGGAAAAGAGCCAAAGAATCCTTTTTCTTTGGCTCTTTCTTTGTTGCATCTATCAGCAGCCCCATTTTAAGGCTGTTTCTTTCCCTTGATTTTCTCCCAGTAGGCCTTCGCCGCCTGCTCGGTCTTATTAAGGCCGTATTCATAGTAAACCGTGCCTACCAGATCATCCGGCAGATATTGCTGCTCCACATAATGGTTGGGGAAATCATGGGGATAAGAGTAAAACTGTCCTTTCCGTTCGGCGTCCGCCCCGTCGTAGTGCTTGTTCTGCAAGCAGCGGGGAAAGGTGCCTCCCTTCCCATTTTGAACATCTGCCATTGCCCGATTGATGCCCATATAGGAGCTGTTGGATTTCGGCGCAGTAGCCAACAATACCACCGCTTCCGCCAAAGGAATCCGCGCCTCCGGCAGTCCCAGCTGGGTAGCGCTGTCTACACAGGCCTTTACAATGGCGATCGCCTGAGGGTAAGCCATGCCGATATCTTCACAAGCGATCACCAAAAGCCGCCGGCAGGGAGAAATCAGATCTCCCGCTTCCAACAGCCTTGCCAGATAATGCAGAGCCGCGTTCTCATCCGAGCCGCGGATAGACTTTTGCAGCGCGGACAGCAGATCGTAATGCTGGTCTCCGTTTCGGTCATAGTTGCTGTTGCTTTTCTGAGACAGCTCTTTGGCAATCTGCATGGTGACATATTTTTTTCCATCTCCGGAATAAGGAGCCGCCAGGGTGCAGAGTTCTACCGTATTGAGGGATTTTCTCACATCTCCTCCGCAGTTTTGCGCGATATAGCCGCTGACCCCCTCCTCCAGTTCGATGGTAAGAGAAAGCTCCTCCTCCATGAAATGGAAGGCTCGTAAAACCGCCTTTTCCACTTCCTCAGGAGTAACCGGCTTAAACTCAAAAACCGTGCTCCGGCTTAAAATCGCGTTGTAAATGTAAAAATAAGGATTTTCCGTGGTAGAAGCAATCAGCGTGATATCCCCATTTTCTATATGCTCCAAAAGAGACTGCTGCTGTTTTTTATTGAGATACTGAATCTCATCCAGATAGAGCAAGATACCATTATAAGAGGCGATGGTATCTACCTGCCCGATAATATCCTTGATATCCGCTGTTGAAGCGGAGGTGCCGTTTAATTTAAATAAACGCTTATTGGTTTTTCCAGCGATGATTCTGGCTAATGTGGTTTTTCCCACTCCCGAAGGACCGTAAAAAATCATATTGGGAATCTGCCCGCTCTCAATGATATTCCGCAGTACCTTTCCTTCTCCCAGCAGATGAGTTTGTCCCACTACCTCTGATAACTCTTTCGGACGAATCCGGTCTGCCAACGGCGCCGACATCCCGCCGCCTCCTTTCAACTTGTTTGAAGCTACTTGATTTTATAAGAGGAAAAAAGGGACAGAGCTGTCTGTCCCTTTTTTTCAATTTTCCAATCGTTATTTTTCTTTCGGAAAATAACGATCCAGCATCATTTTTAAAGAGGTATTCCAGAAATACCAGTCATGGATTCCTTCCCATTCCTGATATTCCAACGGATAACCTAAATTCTTCATATGATCCCGCAGTTTATGATTATCCTCTAAGAGCTCATCCTGCAAGCCGCAGGTCATATGAAATTGTGGCACCTCAGGGCTTTTAATGCATTTTTCTGCCAGACGATAAAGATCTGCTTCCTCCGGAAATACCAGATCCTCTCCAAAACAGGCTTTCAGTTCATGATAAAAACCGCAGTCCGGTTTACTGAGATATTGTCCCAGATCGCACCCGGAAGAAAACGCACAGCATACGCTGTATTGTTCCGGTCTGGACAGTGCGCATTTCAACGCCCCGTATCCGCCCATCGATAAGCCCATCACTGCAGTATCCTCTCGTTTGGCTGAGATGTTAAAAAGCTGCTTACAAATTTTAGGAAGCTCATCTGCAATATAGGTAAAGTAGTTCGGACCGTATTTCATATCGGTGTACCAGCATCTTTGAGTTTCCGGCATAATGAACACCACGTTATGTTCCGACGAAAACAGCGGCAGCATGGTATGGTCGCTCCAGCAGGTATGGTCATCAGACAGGCCGTGCAAAATATAGATGACCTTATATGGCTCACCGCCTATTAACGTGTTTCTAGGCGTTACTACCGTCAAGCCGGTATTCATTCCCAGAGCTTCTGAAAAAATGGTTCCCCTTAAAACCGCCATTTTAAACTCCTCCCAACAAATATATTGTTTTTATTCGTACAACGGATACTTTTTGCAAAGCGCTTCTACCTTGGCGCGGACTTCATCCGCTTTGTTTTCAAAGTCAGACGCCGTCAGATAAATACACTCGGCAATCACCGCCATATCCTCCGGTTTCATGCCCCGACTGGTGACGGCAGGCGTGCCGACCCGAATGCCACTGGTGATAAACGGGCTCTGAGGATCGTTGGGGATCGCGTTTTTATTGACGGTAATAAATACCTCATCCAAACGCTTTTCCAATTCTTTCCCGGTAATATTGAAGTTTCTGGTATCTACCAGCATCAGGTGGTTGTCTGTTCCGTTGGAAACCAAATCAAACCCGTAGCCCATCAGCCCTTTTGCCAGTGCGGAGGCATTTTCCACAATAGTTTTGGCATATTCTTTAAATTCAGGCTTTAACGCTTCTCCGAAGCAAACGGCCTTACCGGCGATAATATGCATCAGAGGGCCGCCCTGTGTACCCGGAAACACTGCCTTATCGATTGCCTTTGCATATTCTTCCTTACAGAGGATCATGCCGCCTCTGGGACCTCTTAACGTCTTATGGGTGGTTGTTGTCACCACATCGGCATAAGACACCGGATTCTGATGATAGCCGGCGGCTACCAAGCCCGCGATATGCGCCATGTCTACCATGAGATAAGCGCCGGCCTTTTTGGCGATCTGTCCCAGGCGCTCGAAGTCAATGGCTCTCGGATAGGCAGAGGCACCAGCTACGATCATCTTGGGTTTTACTTCCATCGCCTGTGCTTCCAGTTTATCGTAATCGATTACCTGGGTGTCGTCCTCCACGCCGTAGGAGACAAAATTGAAGTATTTTCCGGAAAGGTTCACCGGAGAACCGTGAGTCAAATGTCCGCCATGAGCCAAACTCATCCCCAGCACCGTATCGCCGGGATTGAGCAAGGCAAAATAAACGGCGGTATTTGCCTGTGCGCCGGAATGGGGCTGCACATTGGCGTGTTCCGCGCCAAATAATTTTTTCGCCCGTTCAATGGCGATCCGTTCTACTACGTCTACATATTCGCAGCCACCGTAATACCGCTTGCCCGGATAACCTTCCGCATATTTATTGGTCAATACAGAACCCATTGCGGCCATCACTGCGGGAGAAACAATATTTTCGCTGGCAATCAGCTCAATATTTCTTCTCTGACGCATTAATTCGTCCTTCATGGCGTCTGCAACTTCCTTGTCGTACTGTCCGACAAAACCGATTGTATCCATCATATCCTGATACATAACAAACCTCCAAATTTTGATTTCATTCCCATTTTGAAAAAACACTTCAGCCCATATTCTTTAATATATCTTCAATACGGTAAAGCGCTATATCTTAGATTCTATTATACACAGTTATTTTCAGAAACACAATATAAAACCAGCGGGAAATTTCAAAAATTTCTCCTTTAGGTTTCGGAATCAATACTCGCTTGTCACCTGGAAAATATAAAATTTCAGGTAATAGGACTCATCCGCGGACCACAAGATAGGATGGTCCGGCGCCTGAGTGCGGAATTCTACCTGACGCAGGCGCTTGTGCACATTTTGTGCCGCCTGACGGATAGTTTTAGTAAAGAGCTCATAACTCATGTAGTGGGAGCAGGAACAGGTGGCGAGGTATCCTCCCTCCCGCAGCAGCTTCATCGCACGGAGATTGATCTCCCGATACCCTTTGACCGCATTTTTGATTGAACTGTGGGATTTGGTAAAAGCGGGGGGATCTAAGATAATCACATCGAATTTTTCTCCCTGCCGTTCCAATTCCGGCAACAGCGCAAAGACGTCCGCGCACTGAAAATGAACTGTCTGCTCCAATCCGTTTAGTTTGGCATTTTCTTCCGCCTGACGCACTCCTAATTCAGAAGCATCTACGCCCAAAACGCTTTTGGCTCCTCCCAGTCCTGCGTTCAAAGCAAAAGAACCGGTATGAGTAAAGCAGTCGAGTACCTTCGCATCCTTGCAAATTCGCTGGATCGCCTTTCTATTGTATTTCTGATCCAGGAAAAAACCGGTTTTCTGGCCGTTTTCCACATCTACCCAGTATTTTACTCCGTTTTCTTCTATCATCACCCTGGTGTCAAAAGGAGCGGAAAGGAAGCCTTTCTGCCGTTCCATCCCCTCCAAAAGGCGGACTTTGGCGTCGCTGCGCTCATACACCCCGCGGATCGCAATGCCATCCTCCGATAAAATTTCTTTTAACAGCTCTACGATTTTGTTTTTCATCCGGTCGATCCCTAATGCAAGAGATTCTACCACCAGAACATCAGAAAATTTATCGATTACAATTCCAGGAAGAAAATCCGCTTCTCCGAACACAATCCGGCAGCTGGAAGTATCCACGGTCTTTTTCCGGTATTCCCAAGCATTCTGTAAGCGTTGCCTTAAAAAACTGTCATCGATGGAAATGGAACTGTTCCGGGTCATCATGCGGATGCGGATTTTCGATTGGTTGTTGATAAAGCCCTTTCCCATGGGATATCCGTCATAATCCGTTACATCGATAACCGTACCGTTTTCATAAGCACCGTCTATCCGTTCGATCTCATTGTCATAAATCCACATTCCTCCGGATTTTAACAAGCGTCCCTCTCCCCGCTTGAGTACTGCTGTTGCCATAAATAATCCTCCGTTTCTCTGTACTTTCTGTTATTCTGTCTTTTGATAGGCAATTCTGGGGCTGCCGTCTGATAAATAAATGATCCCGCAGCGGACAAATCCGTTTTTCTCAAATACCTTCCGCATGGGATGATTGCATTCATGGGTATCTCCCCGCATATTCCGGCATTGCTGGAAGCACCAATTGATACAAAAGGAAGCGGCGCCTCTTCCGCCTCCCGCAGATGCGATTCTGTGAAGCGTACCGTAGGGACGGTCATTGAGCCAATCTCCCCCTTCAATGATTCGATAAGATGGTTCTTCACCTAAAAAGAAAACAAACACCCCTTCTATCTTCTCGCCCTCTACACACAGATACAGGTTTCCATCCTTTAAATCTTTTTTTACGATTTCAGGAGAAGGGTAACCATCTTTCCATTGATCTGGATTCCCATTTTGTTCCATAAATTCCCGCGCAGACTGATAGATGCGAAAAATTTCAGGCAAATCCATTTCTGCCGCTTTTCTAATTTCCATTTTGTACCACCTAATTTGTCAATTCTTTTTCCGCTTTCCAGTATACACAAAAAAGTCTTTTTTGGAAAGAAGGTCTTTCCCTGTGCCTTTCTCCCTGAAAAAGAAAAAGGGACGGATGAAAAAACCGCCCCCAAATAACGAGTAAAAGCTTTCCTTCTTCATAGGTAAATCTGCAAAACATTATTCTCTGGTTTCTTCCCGTCTGCCATAGAGTTTCAGGAATTTTTCCCTGTTCTGACGGAACAGCTTTTTCTTTTCCTCATCATAAGAGGGATCAATGGACGGACAGCAGCGAATGAGATATTGTTTTAATTCTTTCATCTCTTTTATCTCCTCTGGAGAAGAACTCCAGAAAATAACGGGATTTTTCTGACTGTAACAGTAAAACACCAAGCCATAACTATCCCCGTTCATAAAATTTTTCACCTTTGATTCATGATACCACACGATATCGCGAATTGGGACAATTCTGAGCATGGAAAATCCACCGCGGGAAAAAATCCAGCTCTTGGTATAGATCGGATAGTGCCTAGGGTCATTTGCAAGCTCATCCTCAATAGAGGCAATACAGTCTTCTACCGGCCCAAAATAGGCCAGTCTTCGTACTGTTTTACTGCTTTTGGGATCAATCATCTGTACCAGACAAACTGAAAAAATCACTAATATGATAAAGAATACCACCACATATACAGAAAAAAGGATGATAGATGGATAAAAATTGGTCTGATTCAGCACCACCCAACTGACAGAACCTGTGTTAAAACTATATTGTCCCGCTACCTCATTGACCAGTTCCTCCGTTTCCTCCGTATCATATTCGGTGGAAAAAAATCCTGAAAAATCTTCGTCCCGGGTAGTGGAAATCGGCTCACCAATCAAAAGGATGATCCACTTTCCCGTCACTTGCATCAAATAAACATCCCGTTTCTGATTTTTAGTACCCCATTGAAAACCGGCATAATAAATCGGCTGATCGTCTATTTCTACATAGACGCTGGAGGTTTTATCCGTTTGCATACACATCTCTTCTAAATACCTACTACTGGGATTATACATCGGACTGGCCGCTCCATAGGGCGCAAACAGATCAGTATAAAACAACAGCACACAGAGGAAGAACATCAGCACCACTCCTGCCGACAGCCAAATCAAACGATTTTGTTTTACTCTGCGATAATATTGATTCAGCATGTTCTTCCTCCTTTCTCATTTCTTTTGACATATCTTTCATTCTGTTTTTTGGATAAATCAGAAATTTATCTTTCTATTTTTTAAAGCGATTTTACCCGATCACTTTCTTTCAGTGAAAGAAGAAAGCACCTGGGAGCACCGGCTCCCAGACCCCGGCACCCTTTGCTTGTCCAAAGGGTGGAAAGGATCCTGCTCAAACGCCGCAGGGGCTTGGGTACGGGTCTAACAAGTGTTCTCCTAACCATGCGAAGAAGGAAAAATCCAGTTTGCAGCTAGGGTTGACGGTTATTCTAGCAGAAACTGATATTTTCCGTTGCACTTGGATAGGAGTCAACTTTTAAGATTTGCACCAAGCCAGTTCCGGAAACTTCGCAGCAAACTGCGAACCTAGAGGAAATTGTTTTTGGTTCCTTTTTTCATTACAAAAAGGAACTCGGGGTGCCGGGGTGAAACGCCCGGCAGAACATTTGGGGACAACTGTCCCCAAAAAGGGAGTCCTGAACCAGCTTGGTTCAAAAAAGTTAAATTTCTGTTTTTTAATAAACGTCGCAAGGTCTTCTTGTCAAAAGGATCAATGTTCTCGTTATGGTCGAAATCTTTGATTTCGGGTACCATAGAGGTCATTATACCAAAATATACGCTTTGATTTATGAACTTATTTTATTTTTTACAGTAATCCTTTTTAGAAGCCTAAAACGCGATCCAATATCTATCAAAAAATTTTCTGCTATCATTGCGCCGTTTCTCCCGTTATCATTATTATAGCATGAGGTTGTGTCAAATAGCAAAAAATATTGGAAAAAGGCAGACAAATAGTTGTCTGCCTTTTTAAGTATCTGTTTTAGAGATTATCTGGCTTTTGTACGGATTTCTTCCTGCAACGCAGCAATCACGTCGTCCAGAGATTTTGCACCCAGATCCCCGTCCTTGCGGGAACGAACGGAAACCACATGGTTTTCAATATCCTTATCACCAGCCACCAGCATATAAGGTACTTTTTCCAACTGGGCTTCCCGGATCTTATAGCCAATCTTCTCGCTTCTGTCGTCGATTTCAGCCCGGATACCTACTTCGGCCAATTTCTGTTTTACCTCATTGAGATAATCCAGATGGCGGTCAGCGATTGGTAAAAGCTTCACCTGTACCGGAGCAAGCCAGAGTGGAAACGCTCCTGCGAAGTGTTCGATCAGGATACCGATGAACCGCTCGATCGAACCAAATACCACTCGGTGAATCATAATCGGACGATGCTTTTCCCCGTCTGCGCCTACGTATTCCGCTTCAAACCGCTGAGGAAGCTGGAAGTCCAGCTGGATGGTGCCGCACTGCCAGGTTCTTCCCAAAGAGTCTTCCAAATGGAAGTCGATTTTCGGCCCATAGAATGCGCCGTCCCCTTCATTTACCACATAAGGAAGATTCAGTTCATCCAGAGCCTTTCTAAGGCCGTCGGTAGCCATCTCCCAATCCTCGTCGCTTCCCATACTGTCCTCCGGACGGGTAGAGAGCTCTACATGATACTTAAAGCCAAAGAGGGTGTAGACCTCATCGATCAGACGCACAACACCCTTGATTTCATCGGTGATCTGTTCCGGTGTCATAAAGATATGGGCATCGTCCTGGGTAAAGCAGCGGACTCTCATCAATCCATGAAGGGTACCAGATTTTTCATGACGGTGCACTAATCCCAATTCTCCCATCCGGATGGGCAGATCCCGGTAGGAATGCATCTGAGATTTATAAACCAGCATACCGCCTGGGCAGTTCATGGGCTTTATTGCAAAATCCATGTCGTCAATCACTGTGGTATACATATTTTCTTTATAGTGACCCCAATGCCCGGAAGTCTCCCACAACTGACGGTTCAGCATCATCGGAGTGGAAATTTCTACATAGCCCTCTCTAGTGTGGATCTGTCTCCAGAAATCAATGAGGGTATTTTTTAACACCATACCTTTTGGCAGGAAAAATGGGAATCCAGGGCCCTCTTCCATCATGGCAAAGATACCCAGTTCTTTTCCCAGTTTACGGTGATCCCTCTTTTTCGCCTCTTCGATTCTCTCTAAATAGGCCTCCAGATCGCTGGCCTTGGTAAAGGCTGTACCGTAAATTCTCGTGAGCATCTTATTTTTTTCATCGCCACGCCAGTAGGCCCCAGCCAGAGAAGTCAGTTTAAAGGCCTTGACCGGCTTTGTGGACATAATATGCGGCCCAGCGCAGAGTTCCGTGAACTCGCCCTGCTTGTAGAAGGAGATGGGTTCTCCGTTTTCGGCATGTTCTTTGATCAGCTCTACCTTGTAGATTTCCCCTTTTTCCTCCATCATCTGAATGGCTTCTTCCGGGGACAATTCAAATTTTTCCAGCTTTAAATCCTCTTTGACGATTTTTTTCATTTCGGCTTCGATCTTTTCCAAATCTTCTGAGGTGATCGGGGAAGAAAAATCGAAGTCATAATAAAAACCGTCGGCAATGGCCGGTCCGATCGCGAGTTTCACATCTGGATACAAGCGCTTTACCGCCTGAGCCAGAATGTGGGAAGCGGTATGACGAAGGGCATATTTCCCGTCCTCGTCGTCAAAAGTAAGGATGGCGAGCTCACAGTCTTTCTCAATAGGAGTTCTCAAATCTTTGGTTTCCCCATTGATTTTGCAGGCACAAGCCGCCTTATAAAGCCCCGCTCCTAAGTCTTTGGCCACATCCGCGGCCGTAACACCGGCATCGTATTCTTTTACTACGCCGCCTTTTAACGTAATCTCAATCATTTTCAGCTCTCCTTTTCTCATCATTTCCATCTATGTTATTTTTCCTTTGGCAATATCCGATAAGGCAAAGGTTTCTGCCTGTTTTTCAACAAGAGGATCAACCCGCCGTGGAAAATCCCCAGCGCCCCGTTCCAAAACAGGAACACCGAGACAAATTGGGCGAAAAAATAATCCATTGTAATCTTGCCCAGCACTGCCGTTGTAAAGAGAAAAAACACCAGAAAAAATCTGCGAAAAAATTTCTCTCGATGTTCATAGGACAAAAAATTGTCATCAAAAGCCTTTTGAAAAGCTGTAAAAATACCAAAGGCAATTTGAGACAGCAGCCAGCCAGCTCCAATTCCGGCAAAGGTTCCCGCCGCAAGAGGCAACAAAGCGCAAAGCCAGACCAAAAGTTTAAACAGGACAGAATCGTTGTCACTGATAAACATTCCAGCAATCAGAGAAACAGTCCCCAAAAGTCCCGAAGTCCACTTTATTTTGCTGGATAGCTTCATCTTCGATGCCCCTCCAATCAGTGTAACCATATTTTGCAAATAAAAAACACTTCATCCCAAAATAGGGATGAAGTGCATTCACTCCACGGTTCCACCCAAATTACAGCGCGCAAACTAACGCCCTGTCACTCAACAAGCTGGATAACGGCCGCTTTTTGCCGTTGCGGTTCACCGCACTCTCAAAGGTGGTAACATCATCTCAAAATCCCAAGCGCTTTCAGCCGCCGGCGCTTTTCTCTGAACGGAATTTTTCTTTCAGACAATGCCTTCTTCTCACAGATTTCTACTATATGGATATAGTATCATCTGTCATAAAAAATGTCAAGAGGACTTTCTTTCTCCAAGCTTACGGGTAACTGCTTTCCTCTAATTGCCGGAAGCGGTACGGTCAAATAATTTCTGCACCTGCTGGGACAATCCCTTGTGTGTTTCTTCAGACAAGGTAGGGTCCTCTTCCAAAAGCTCTTTCGCGATCTGCTGCGTGTGCACCAAAACCGACATATCCTGAGCCATATTGGCCACCTTCAGCATCGGAAGTCCGTGCTGTCGTTCGCCGAAAAAATCTCCCGGCCCCCGCTGTTTGAGATCCTGCTCTGAAATATAGAAGCCGTCAGAGGATTTCGTCATAATTTTTAGTCTCTGTCTTGTCTGCTCATTTTTATGGTCGCTCACTAAAATACAATGACTCTGCACCTCTCCACGGCCTACCCGCCCTCTGAGCTGATGAAGCTGGGAAAGTCCGAAGTTTTCCGCGTTTTCAATCATCATGATGACCGCGTTGGGAACGTCTACGCCGACTTCTACTACCGTGGTGCAAATCAATAGATCCAACTCATGCCGGGCAAACCGTCCCATCACTTCTTCTTTCTGCGCAGGCCTCATTTTTCCGTGAAGAATCCCCACGCGAACCGCCCCCAGCTCGGTCTTTTTTAAGGACGCGGCATAGCTGTTGACTGCATGAAGTTCTCCGCTTGCACCCTCTTCTCCCTCCTCAATCAGAGGGCAGACAATATAGGCCTGATAACCTTTGTCGATGTGCTCTTTGATAAAATGGTAGGCTCTCAACCGTTTGGGACTGTCAATCAAATAGGTTTTAATCGGCTTTCTCCCTTTCGGAGATTCTTTCATCACCGATACATCCAAATCACCGTAGATAATCAAAGCCAGCGTCCTGGGAATCGGAGTTGCGGACATAACGAGCTTATGAGGATTTTCTCCCTTTTCTGCAAGTTTGGCCCGCTGGTTTACTCCAAACCGATGTTGTTCATCTGTGACAACCAGACCAAGCTTCGGAATCTCCACCCCATCCTGGATAATCGCATGGGTTCCGATCACTACATCCGTCTGCCCGGAAGCGATCTCTTCCCGGCATTCCCGTTTCTGCTTTGCTGTCAGGCTCCCGGTCAAAAGCACGCAGGAGATTCCAAAAGGGGAAAGAATCCGGGAAAAGGTCTGATAATGCTGCTGAGCCAGAATTTCAGTAGGCGCCATGACAGCGGTCTGGTAACCGTTTCGGGCCATACAGTAGGCCAGCGCACAGGCTACCATCGTTTTTCCGGAGCCTACATCACCCTGGATCAGACGGTTCATGGGAATGTCTTTCTGAAAGTCGGACAAGCCGTCCGCGATCGCCTGTTTCTGGGAAGCCGTCAATACAAACGGCAGCCCCTCCTCAAAAGGGGTAATCGACACATCCTTTACCCGAACGGCGGTACAGTCTTTATTTCGTCCCTTTAGCAGCAAAAGCCCCAGCTGCAAGGTCAGAAGCTCGTCAAAAATCAACCGTTTCCTGGCCACTTCCAGTCCATGCATATTCTCCGGAAAATGGATGTTTTCATAGGCATATCTCAGATGGCAGAGGGCTTCTTTCTCCTTCAGCTCTGAGGGAAGAAAATCGGAAAGACGGTCTCCCCAGACAGACAGAGCCTGACGCATATTGCCAGAGATCATCTTGCTGGTAAGCCCCTCTGTGAGATGGTAAATGGACTTGATCCCATTTTCTCTCTGAGGATCTAAAAAGCTGGGAGAGGTCATTTCCCGCCGGAGGAGATTTCCCTGCATCTTGCCGTAAAAGCAGTATTCTTTTCCCAGCTCTAATGCCTCAAACTGATATTTGCTGTTAAAAATCGTAATCATCAGGTCGCTTTCTCCATCGGTGGCAAAGACCTTAAAAATAGAAAGCCCTTTTCGAATCCGCTGCTCTCCCTGCTTTTTATAGACCGACGCTCTGACGCAGCAGACTTCTCCCACAGCGCAATCCCGAATCGGACGGGTATCGGTATAATCCAGATAAGCCCTGGGAAAAAACTCAATCAAATCTCCCACGGTGTGAATACCCAACTTCTCATAGAGCTTGGCACGCTTTTCCCCTACCCCTTTTAAATACTGAACTGAATCATTCAGCTGCATCCAATTTCCCTTCTTTCCGGACAATTTTAACTGTTCTTTCCCTTATTTCAGAAAACAGAAAACAGGAAGGAGGGTCTCCCCTCCTCCCTGTTGCCGTCAAACAGCAGCTTTAAGGAAACTGCTCGATTTTTTCCATTATCACTCTACTGAAACAATATAGTAGTAGACCGGCTGTCCGCCGCTGATAAAATTGATTTCGTAATCCGAACCGAACTTATTCTGAAGAAGATCGTTCACCGCATCAGCCTGTTCGTCTGTCACGTCGCTGCCGTAGATTACGGTCAGGAAAGTACCGTCAGATTTTTTCACCAGGGATCTTACCAGTTTATACAGCGCTTTTTCTACATCTTTTTCCACAAAAGCAAGCTTACCATTCTCCAAAGCGAGAATCTCGCCCTGCTTAATATTGTGGCCGTCAAAGTCCGAATCCCTTGCCGCAAAGGTGACCTGTCCGGTCTGCACTCGGTCAAAGGCCTTGGTCATATTGACACGGTTATCAGAAAAATCTGCGTCCGGGTCAAAAGCCAGCATCGCGGAAAGTCCTTGTGGAATGGTTCTGGTCTGCAATACACAGACTCTTCTGTCCGCCAGTTTTACCGCTTGTTCTGCGGCCATGATAATATTTTTGTTGTTGGGAAGCACAAACACCGTCTTAGCCGGCGTCGCTTCAATGGCACGGAGAATATCATCGGTGCTGGGATTCATGGTCTGTCCCCCGCTGACTACCTTGTGTACCCCTAAATCGGTAAACAAAGCCTTTAATCCTTCTCCCGCCGCAACCGCTACGAAGCCGTATTCCTGTTCCGGATCTACCCGAACATACTCCTCATTGGTCTTTACCTGTTCGGCTTCATGCTGCCTTGCCGCATACTGTTCTCTCATATTTTCGATCTTAATATTCATCAGCATCCCAAAGGTCAGCGCTTCTTCCAGTACCTTGCCGGGATGGTTGGTATGCACATGGACTTTGATGATAGAGTCGTCATCCACTACTACCACACAATCTCCCAGGGTTTCCAAAAAGGCCCGTAATTTCAAGGGATCCTTGCTGTCCTTCCCCTTTTCAATCAGGAATTCCGTACAGTAACCGAACGTGATCACGCCGTCATACTGAGCAAAGGGATTCTCTTGGGAAGCAGCCGGTTTCGCCTGTTCCGGCGCCTGCTCGTCGATCATATGGCCCTCTTTCAAAACAGAAAGCATCCCCTGGAACACGACCAAAAGCCCTTTTCCCCCGGCATCCACAACGCCGGCTTTCTTCAGCACCGGAAGCATTTCCGGTGTCTGATTCAAGGCAATCTCTGCCTCTTTGACGATTTCTTCAAAGACAATCACCGGATCGTTGGTCTCATTGGAAACCTGCACTGCCTTTTCCGCCGCCATTCTGGCTACTGTGAGAATGGTGCCCTCAGTAGGATTCATCACTGCCTTGTAGGCATTTTCCACGCCAATGGAAAGTGCAGAAGCGATATCTTCTCCGCTGGCTTCTTCTTTCCCCTTCAAGCCTTTGGAAAACCCTCTAAACAACAAGGATAAAATAACCCCTGAGTTTCCCCTAGCGCCTCGAAGCAGGGCAGAAGCACACTCCGAAGCCACCTTTTCCACACTGTCGCTGTCCAAGACTTCCAAGGCGCGTTTCCCCGCCATAATAGTCATAGACATATTCGTGCCTGTATCCCCATCCGGTACCGGGAACACATTCAGCTCATCCACCGCCTGTTTCTGATTCGCTATATTATTTGCACCAGAAATAATCGCTTGGGACAATAACTTTCCGCTGATCACAAAAAACACTCCTCTTCTGCTTCTCTTTGATGCACACTCCCTGTGCAGCTCTTCCACTTATTCGCCCATCATCCCATCGATGAAGACGTTGACCTTTGCTACACGCAGCCCTGTGATCTCCTCCACGCTATAGGTGACCTTATTCATAATACTCTTTACAATGGCGGAAATATTGGTTCCGTACAATACGATAATGTGCAGGTCAATTACCAGTTCTTCTCCCACGACCCGGACCTTAACGCCTTTATCCAGCGCATCTTTGGAATGAAAAAACCCCAAAGGGCCTTTTTGCGCACTGGTTACAGCCATACCCGCAACGCCAAAGCACTTAGTGACTGTACCGCCTACCAGGTCCACAATAAAGTCTTGAGAAATATCAATCAATCCCAAGTGATTTTCATATTGGATCATCCCTATTTCCTCCTTCATTTTTTCTTCACTGTCTTTCCAGACCGTCTAGATATATAGAATATTATACAACAATTCCCCAAAATTGAAAAGCTATTTTTACACAATTCAATGATTATTCATAATACACGGTCCGTTTTTCTTCTTTTTCGACAAAAAGAAAGAAAAACAAAAATTTAAGTTACAGAACCAGACTGGTTCTGCATCTGGCTTATGGGGGCAGTCGGCCCCCAAACCCCGGCACCCTTTGGACAAGCAAAGGGTGCCGGGGTCTGGGAGCCGGTGCTCCCAGGTGCTTTCTTCTTTCGCTGAAAGAAAGCTATAGAGGAAGTTTTTTAAATAGAAAGATAAATTTCTGTTTATTTCCCACTTTAGATACAATAAATATCCCCCGGCGAAGCCGGGGGTTTTTCATCGACGGGCAAAGCCCTATGATACTAGCCACGCGTCACGTCACGTTGGTACGGTCTGCCAGCCGCGAAGGATTGTTACTTGCCGCCCGTA
>CALWNT010000038.1 GCA_944382885.1 uncultured Clostridia bacterium
TAATAAGGAAAATGGTTTTTAATTAGAACGCTAAATTTCTGTTTTAAACAGATAAAACCAAAATCCCTGCACATAATAATTACAAATCTAAAAAAGGGGCGTATTCAAATTGAATCTGATCACCTGTGCCAAGGATTGTATTCATCAAAAAGACGGGTATTGTAATTTGGATTCTCAAGCGCAGTTAGGCCAAAAAACGGACGGATGCTGTTATTATCAACCGATTTCTTCCCCCTCTTGCGCCAACAGCTCCCGAGAGAATTCCTCCGCAGAAAACCCGGTACAGGAATAACTCCGTACCGGGTCTTTTTATCCTCCAAATACTTCCTTGGCCGCTTGTCCTACTGTAGAAACACCTACAACCTCGATTCCCGTGATCCCGCTGCTTTTTAAAAGGCGGAGGGAGTGATTAGAAACAATACATTTCGTAAAACCCAGCCGTTTGGCTTCCTTCACCCGAGAAACCAAGTTGGACACGCTGCGCACCTCTCCTGTCAAACCAATTTCTCCAAACGCCAAGAGATCCGCCGCAATGGGCTTATCCCGCAGACTGGAAATTAAGGCTAGCGCAACCGAAAGATCCGCGGCCGGTTCATCCAGCCGCAGCCCGCCTACTACGTTCACGTAGGTATCCAGACTGGAAAAATAATACCCACAGCGCTTTTCTAACACCGCTAAAAGTAACGCCATCCGGTTATAATCAAATCCTGTCGCGGTCCTTCTGGGCATGTTGTAAGAGGTCTTACAGGCCAAAGCCTGTACCTCGGCTAAAATCGGCCGGGACCCCTCCATAACACAGGCTACACAGGTGCCTGAGGCCGCTTCCGGACGTCCCGCAAGCAGCATCATCGATGGATTTTCCACTTCTTTCAGTCCAGAGTCCTGCATTTCAAATACGCCGATCTCATTTGTGGAGCCAAAACGGTTTTTCACCGCCCGCAAAATCCGATAGCTTTGATTTCGCTCTCCTTCAAAATGAAGCACTGCATCTACAATATGCTCCAGTACCTTCGGTCCGGCGATTGCGCCGTCCTTATTTACATGACCTATAATAATAATGGGGATATCCTCACTTTTGGCCAGCCTCAAAAATACATTGGTGCTTTCCCTTACCTGCATAATACTGCCTGGAGAGGATTGTATCTTGTCAATACTCATGGTCTGAATCGAATCCACCATCACAATGTCCGGCTTATTGGCCACAATGGTATTGGCGATTGTCTCCACATTGGTATTGGCCATCAGATAGAGATTTTGGCTGTCTACCCGAAGCCGGTCTGCCCGAAGTTTGATCTGCCGTACCGACTCCTCTCCAGAAACATAAAGAATGCGCAGCTCACGGCCCAAATACTCGCAGATCTGCAACAGCAGAGTAGATTTACCGATGCCGGGATCACCACCCAGCAAAACAAGGCTCCCCTTGACAATGCCGCCGCCCAGGACTCGATCCAGCTCCTCCACGCCGGTTTGAAACCGGATCTCATCATCTACATTTACATCGTTGATTCCAAAAATAGTTCCTTTTGTTCCAGAAGCGCTTACCGCAACCTTTTTGGTAGATACTGCCGCAGCGGGCTCTGCCGAGGCTTTCAGCTCAAAAGTATTCCACTGGTTACAGCTAGGGCATTTGCCATACCACTTCGGCGTTTCATAACCGCATTCCCGGCAGACATAAATTTCCTTTCCTTTCAACGTCCCTCTTCTCCTTACTCTTTTATCTCTACACCGTTTTGCTGACGGAAAAAGTTTACAATACCGCAATAAACAGTAAAGGCAATTTTTTCCTGATATTCCTTTTGGTTCAAAAGGGCAGCCTCTTCCCCATTCGACAAAAAGCCGCATTCCACTAACACAATAGGAACTGTCGCGTGCTCTAACAGATAGACCGATTTCGTTCCCGGCTTGATCTGCCGCTGATTATCCGGCTGGAGATATTTGACGAAGGCGTCCTGTATTGACTGTGCCGCGACCTCGCTGTTGGGATTATTTTTCCCGTAAAACATCTGTGCCCCGTGATATTTCTCCTGGGTAAAGTGGTTTTGATGGATGGATACTACCAAAGCGTCCGGATGTTTTTCCATCAGCTCCAGCCGATTTCTGATATCAGATGCCTTCTGCTTCGCAATCCCCTTCGCAGATTTATCATGAATTGAGATATCCTCCTCCCGAGTCATAATGACCTCAATTCCACTGAGGGTGAGAAAATCTCTTAGCTCCTTAGCAATTTCCAGATTGATCTCCTTTTCTATCTCTCCATGAATACCGACCGCTCCTCCATCCGGTCCTCCATGTCCTGCGTCAATTACCACACACGCTACGCTCTTGTTTTTGCCTCCCACCGGAAGAAACCCCACTTTCCAATGCTCCTGAAGTAAAGCGGAGAGCATCGCGCAAAAACAGACAACCGCCAATATCCCTATTTTTACTTTTGTCAGCTGGTTTCTCTTTTTCGGCAACGAAAACACCCCCTATTCATGACATTATATGGGGGTGTTTTTCTGTTTATTACCTATTAGACAAAAGCTGCCGTTCTCGTTCCATTTTCCGGAGTGACAGCTTCATTTCCTATCCTCTAGCGCTTTTTTTCCTGTTTTTGTAAACCAGACGGTCAATTAAAACAATATCCTTGTATCCGATGATATACCCGATTCCGCAAAAAAGTGGAGTGACCAGCGTCAAAGCGCAAATACCAATCAGCTGTCCCCAGCCAATCGTATCAATGGTGTTTGCCACATGAGGGACGATATGCTGCAAGCCCGTATATGGATCGTATCCAAACTGGATTTCACAAAGCTGGCTTAAATATGTTCCATCCAAAAAATTGGTAATCGGCAAAAATTGCCCATTGACCATTTTAAAAAGCATATAAAAGTTCGGAAAATATCCCAATTTTGACAAAATCAAGAGTACCGCCATAATGATAAAAGGCAGCGCAGTCAAAAGCCCTATTTTAAAACCACGCCATAAATCCGCTTCCTTATGTCCAAATTTTACTTTATTCAAATCGTCATTTCCCAGTTTCCAAGCTGGTTTATTTATAACTCCCCAATAAACAACAACACATAACAAAGAAGCTATAATTTGCATCGGCAAAGACTGACCCAAGCACAGGACTCCCCAGCCTAAAATCAGACATAACACCACCGCCGAGATATGAATCATCAGCCAATTCCCGACAATTTTCCACAATGGTTTCTCTCTCATATTACTTCATCCCGCCTTAATTTATTGATCTAGGTTCCAAGCCGGCAACAGCTTGCTGTTACTAGCATAGCACAATTTCATATGCACAATCGTTAATTTTATCTGAATATCTGACCCTGATCGGATTATTTTTCTAAAAGATCGCTGTATTCCGGATGCTTTAAAAACCACGCTTGGGCATATGAGCAGCTGCAAACCGCCTTTTGGTCCAGATTTTTCAGCACTTGAACCGTCTTTTCCATCAATTTTCCGGCAACTCCCTGTCCGCGCAGGCTGCCGTCTACAAAGGTGTGGTTAATCTCCACCACATTTTCCGAAATCTTAGGAAAGGTGATCTCGGCCAAAAGCTTTCCAGTCTCATCTTCGGCAAAAATGCGTCCAGACGTATAGCGTAACTCCATGTTATTTTCCTCCAGCAATCGTTATTTGAAATACATATAAAGCTGACATTTGAGCATCCCGTTATACAGCTTTCTTCTCTTATCTGCCGGTCTGCCAAAAATCCGCTCAAACTTCTCATGGGGAGTAATGATGTAATAACTGTTCCCCTCCTGCCGGCGGAATACCCGGCCCATTACTTTATAAATTTCTTCCGCCTGCTGTTTTTCCAGCATCCGCTCTCCATAAGGAGGGTTGGCGAAAGTAATTCTCTGTTCGTGAGACTCAAAGTCCTTGATATCCCTGGTAATCACCGACAGCTTTCCCAGCACTCCTGCTTTCTTGGCATTGGCTTTGGTAAGTTCTACCGCATTTTTGTCAAGGTCGCTGCCGTAAGCAAAAAAGTCACTGTCCCGCTTAATGAGATCAAGCCCTCTGCTTCTCTCCTCTTGCCATACTGATTCGGGAAACAACCCCCAATTCTGAGCAGAAAATTTTCTTCTCAGGCAGGGCGGAATATTCAAAGCCTTGGTGGCAGCCTCAATCAAAAACGTACCGGAACCGCAGAATGGGTCCTGCACACGGGAATAATCCTTCACCCTGGCAAAATCGATGATACCGGCAGCCAGAGTCTCTTTAATCGGTGCGTCATTGGAGTTCTGACGGTACCCTCTTTTGTGAAGTCCCGCGCCGGAGGTATCCAGCATACAGGTGACTTCATCTTTCAAAATAGAGAACTGAATCTGATGGAGGGGGCCGGTCTCTGAAAACCATTCCTGTCCATAATGAGCCTTCAGACGTTCTACCGCCGCTTTTTTGACAATGGCCTGACAGTCGGGGACACTGTGAAGTTTTGAGTTCAGCGACCATCCTTTCACCGGAAAAGCATCTTTTTTTCCAATAAAATCCTCTAAGGGAAGTCCCTTTACTCCCTGAAAAAGCTCTTCAAAGCTCTCGGCACGAAAGCTTCCCAGTTTAATCAGCACTCGCTCCGCCGTTCTCAAACCGATATTGGCCCTTGCCAAGAGATGGTAGTCTCCGGAAAACTCCACTTTTCCATTGTCCGCCCGGACGTCTTTCGCGTCCATCCGCTTGAGTTCTCCCGCCAGGACGCTTTCCAGTCCAAAGTGGCAGGGCGCGATATAAGTTAATTGCGTCATGCTTTCTCCTTCTACGAAACATTATTTGATTACGCAGCTTGCGTGCCGCGTAACATGGCAGCCTACATTCACTGCTACAGGAAGACCTGCAATATGGGTGGGGAAGGTCTCGATATTCACCGCCAAAGCGGTAGTCTTTCCCCCAAATCCCTGAGGGCCGATCCCAAGTCCGTTTATTTTTTCCAGCATACGCTGTTCCATTTCAGCGTAAAATGGATCCTCATTCCTTTTGGACACGTCCCGGCAGAGGGCTTTTTTGGCAAGATAAGCGCATTTTTCAAAATCGCCGCCGATTCCTACCCCTACTACCATGGGTGGACAAGGATTCGACCCTGCCCGGTCGATTTGCTCTGTCACATAGTTGATGATATCCTCCGGCGTGGCAGAGGGGGTAAACATCTTGGTCCCACTCATATTTTCGCTGCCGAACCCTTTCGGCGCCACAGTCAGATGAATCTCATCCCCCGGCACCATGCTCAAATGCAGCACCGCCGGCGTATTGTCGTTGGTATTCACTCTCCTCAAAGGATCAGAAACGATGGAACACCGAAGCTTTCCTTCCAGATACCCCTGACGAACTCCTTCGTTTACCGCATCTTCCAAAGGACAACCGGTCAGGTGAACATCCTGCCCCAGTTCCAGAAACACGACTGCCATACCGGTATCCTGGCAAATGGGAACATTCATCTCTTTCGCACAGGACAGGTTGTCTTCAATATCTCCCAACACCTGTTCAGCGAGAGGGAAAGTTTCCTCCCTCCTACACTTCCCGATCAAATCGCACAAATCCCCCGGCAACACCATATTAGCCTGAATGCAGAGCTCCTTTACCGCTTTTGTAATCCTTCCGGTATCTATCTCTCGTACCATCATAAGCACTATCCTTCCCGTTTTTTGCCTGCGATCAGTTTTCCATCAATCAAAACATAATCCGGACTGCTGTAGATATTCAGCGGATCATCAGAATACAGCACCAGATCCGCATCCTTTCCTTCCTGAATGGACCCCACCCGATGGTCAATTCCACAAATTTGAGCCGGCAAAATAGTGAGCATCCTCAGCGCTTCCTCATAAGGAAGACCGCCCTTTACCGCTAAACCGCCGCTTAAAGGCAGATACTGTATCGGAATCACCGGGTGATCGGTGCAGATTGCAGCCTTGATCCCATGGGCAGACAAAACCGCGGGGTTCTGGATGGTCAAATTTCTCAATTCCGGCTTGGAACGATCACACAAAATCGGGCCGGTAATCACTTTTGCCTCTTCCTCACGCAGAAGATCTGCAATCAGATGTCCTTCTGTTCCATGCACGATCACGTAATCCAAATGAAATTCTTTTGCAATCCGAATCGCGGTAAAAATATCATCCGCTCTGTGCGCATGGAAAAATGCCTTGATTTTTCTCCGGACAACTGGCAAAAGAGCCTCACATTTGATATCGTATTCCGGAGGGTCCACTTCCGGATCTTTTTTAGCCCTTTTTAAATCCTTGCTGTAACGTTTAGCCTTTCTCAGCTGTTCCCGAATCAGAGCTGCGGTTCCCATTCTGGTCGTAGGCGTTTCGTTTTTGCCGTTATACACGTTTTTGGGATTTTCTCCCATGCTGAATTTCATTCCGATAGCGGGATCGATCAGCATGTCGTCAATTCGTTTGCCAAAGGTCTTTAACGCACACCAACTGCCGGAAATCGGATTGGCGCTTCCCGGTCCGGTCAAAACAGTGGTCACGCCGCCTTCTCTGGCTTCCTCAAAGCAGTGATCCATGGGGTTGACCGCATCCACCGCCCGCATCTGGGGGGTAACCGGGTCAGTTTCTTCGTTTCCGTCATCTCCTTCAAAGGCAAGACCGTCCTCCCACATTCCCAAATGACTGTGGGCGTCGATAAATCCCGGAAGAACCAACCGTCCTTCTGCGTCGAGAAGTTCTCCATCTGTCTGAGGAGCGTCTTTCATCTCTCCAACCGCTTTAATTTTTCCGTTTTCTATTAGGATATAGCCGTTTTCATAATCCTTTTCTTCCATCGTTTTGATATTTGCATTGATAATCAGCATTTCTTGCCTCCTCTGACCGATTCCCTTTTTCCGTCACAACTGCTTTCCTGTATTTCGTATACAGCGTGCCGGATTCCATAAAAACCTATATTATTTTATTTAACCACACTTTATCCCTTTTTTCAATCTTTTTCTCTGTTCTTCTCAATCATTAGGAGAAAAAACAGCCGGACTTTCTGATTTGCGGATACTGGTACAGAATCTATTTCTGTTCTCTTGCCTTTCCCTCCAAAAAATAAGTCGCCTCCATATCTGCCGTGCAGAGAGCAAAACTTAAAGGGAACATCTCAAAAGAAGCCCCCACATTCCGGACATCTTCATTTCCCGAAAATCCCATGTGGTACCGAATGGCGAAAGATTCCTCCCTGGTTAGCTTCATAAAACCGGTGATGATATAAACCGACTTTTCCCCATGTCCATAGGGCATCTGATCCTCGAACTCATAAGTGGGAACCCTTGTCCAAACACCGTCCTCCCCCTTGACGTTGCGAAAGCCCGGCTTATAGCAGTTGATCTTACAAAGGTCATGAAGCAATGCTGCAATCGCAATCGTTTCTTCTGAATAGGACAACCCATACAACGACTGCACTCGTTCTCTTGAGAGATAATCCTTGAGGCAGTAATATACGTTCAGACTGTGCTCTACAAGACCTCCCTCATAGCTTCCGTGAAACCGGGTGCTGGCAGGCGCCGTAAAAAAGTCACTGTGTTTGGAAAGAAGGTACTCCAGCAGCTTGTCCGCGCCTTCTCTTTGAATATGCGTCCGATAAATGCTGATAAATTCTTCTTTCCATTCTGCGGATGACATGTCATCCCTCCCCCTTTTCGGTGAAACTGATCTTTTTACAGTATAACATGATTCCTCTTTTTTTACCACACTCGCCCTTTTCTTCCTTCTGTGAGATTATCGCAACACGACAAATCAATCCATTGCTTTTCAAAGCGGGAGCAAAGGAGATAAACAGAAATTTATCATTTTATTTTACTTTAGTTACTCCCCCTGTTTCCTTTCAATGGAAAAAGAAAGCTATGCGGGGAGCCGCCCCGCACGCGGCCTACTTTTGATGTCCAAAAGTAGGCAAAAGGACATTCCTCAAACGCCGGAATGGCTTATTACGGGTCTTTGAAGTTAGCTTCTAACGGAGTA
>CALWNT010000039.1 GCA_944382885.1 uncultured Clostridia bacterium
ATCGGTTTATTTTTCTGACTGTACGGCTTATTTTCGATTAGCCGCATATTGATTTCGCAAGATCAAATCGTAAGTTAATAAATCCAGCGTTTCATTTTTCAGATCGGGCGTATATTCCATCGAATAAATCGGGGTCGATTCCATCTGTTCCTTTACCGTAGCGGATATCTCATTTTCCGGCAGTCCCGCTAAATCCATCACCACATAAGGGAGGTAGAACAAAGACAGCATTTCATCCGGAGCATTAGTGTAATTCAAATCATAGTTGCTCCAAATAAAATAAGACTGTTTATAAACCTCCAATGAAGTTTTTCCATTGATTCCCAACTGCTCATACACATTATTTTCATCCGTAAATAATGGGAAATGGTCTCCTACAAACAGGACGATAGTAGGCTCGTCCAGATTGCTCAAAGCTTCATGAAGCTCTCCCAGACGCTTATCTGTATTGGCGATCCCATCCAGATAATAGTTCATCTGCGATTGTCCCTGTTCCTTGTCATAAGGCATATGATTTTGCATCGTAGTAATATGGATATAGACCGGATTTTCTTCCTCCTCAATCTGACAGATTGCTTTGTCATAGGTCACACGATCATCCGCGTAGCCATGAAAGAGGTTTCCATCCATCTTTAAGCTGTCCTGAAAATAAATCTTGTCAAATCCATAATAAGGCAGCAGCTCGGACCGGTCGTAAAACTTGCCGATATAAGGATGGATATAACAGGTAGAATACCCTTCTTCTTTATATTGTCTCGCCACAGTGGTCTGCATCACGTTCTCCTGAATGACGCTTTGGGGATCAGACCGTCCCTTAATGGATTTCAGCGGAAGCCCAAACAGCAATTCGAATTCAGATTTTACCGTATAGCCTCCAAAGGTGGGGACCACCGCTTTCTGGGAAAAGCCCTCCTCGCAGAATTGATCAAAATTCTTGTAATAATCGTCGGAAATGCCAAGCTCTGGAAATGCCCTGAAATCAGTATAGGATTCGCTCATAATAGTAATGACATTCGGTTTCTGAGAAACCGAAGCATTCGCTTCTACTTCCGTGGAATCCACAGTCTCTTCCGAATAATTTTCAGGCTCCTGAATTCTCATGGTATCGATAAGATCTGTGGTATTCTCTACCAGGAAAGCGATCATCTGGTTATCATCGAACTTTTCATTCAGTACAAAGTTATTGCTGGACGGATGATGATTTATCCCAAACAGAGAAAATACCGGCCTTGAAACTGCCGGAAAAAGGAAAAATACCACGGCTAAAACCACCATAACAGCGGCAACGGGAAGTCTTCTGTTCCATTTCCAGGCAATCCGAATATCTAAAAGCCATAATGCCGCCACATAAATGGCCAAAGCGAAAAAAATCGCAAACATAAACCAATACAGCCGCAATGTGGCAAACTGGGTCACATTGGAAATATATCCCACCGTAGAAATATCCGCCATGGTAAAATGCTGGCCGCTGTTTTCAAATCGATAAAACTCTACGCAGGACAGCCCAAAATACAGCACACCAGTAATGATTCCCGAAATAAAAATCCGTTTTACCAACAGGCCGATCATCCAAAACAGAAAGGCCGTAAACAAAATATCGAATAAAAAGATGCTGGGCGTTTGAAAAACCAGTTTGCCAACGGAGGAAAAACTGCCGGACTGATTCAATTCCGTACATAAGACCAAATAGATCGGAAAACAAACCGACAAGATCCAGCCGATTCTCCGATACTTAACCTGAGAACGTACCGCGTCCATTTTTTCTTTTATCAGCATCTTTTTTCACTCCCTTCTCATCAGGATAGGCGCATCACTACTTCTGTACTCCGTAAATACAGGACACTTTGTATTTAAAAAAGTAAAATAAAGGTTCTCAGAAGCTCTAATCCAAACATCTTACGAAACTTGCGGTATTTATTGTACCACATCTTCTAGTACAGTTAATAGTATACGATGACACTCCAAAAAAGTCAATCACAGGACTTCTGGAAATTTGTAGAATTCCATCTCTGCTCTCGTCAGTTCTGCCGATAAATCTGAAAAATCAAGGGATAAATCATATAATTTTCTTAACATTTTCAAGGAAGATCTGTGACAGGTCTTAAATCACCATACCGCCGTCTACACTGATTACCTGCCCTGTGATAAAATCCGCTTGTTCTGAGGCCAAAAACAACGCCAGATGAGCCACGTCCATCCCCGTTCCCAGCGTTTCCAATGGGGTTTCCTCACGAAGGGCGTTGAGGGTTTCCTCCCCCAGCGACGCGTTCATCTGGGTCTGAATCACTCCCGGCGCGATGCAGTTTACATTGATATGAGAGGGCCCCACCTCTTTTGCCAAAGCTTTGGTAAGGCCAATCACAGCCGCCTTGGAAGCGGAATAGGCCACTTCGCAGGAACCGCCGGTGATTCCCCACATAGAGGAAATATTGATGATCTTGCCCTTCTGGCGGCGGATCATCTGAGGAAGAAAGGCTCTGGTGCACAAAAAGGTTCCTTTTACATTTACGCCAAACAAAAAATCCCAGTCTTCCCCAGTGGTCTGGGTAAACAGCTTCTGCTGGGCGACGCCGGCGTTGTTGATCAGGACGTCCACCTCGCCAAGGGAAGCACCTACTTCTTCTCCCATGCGCTTGACGTCTTCTTCTTTCGAAACATCAGCTTGAAATACTTCCGCTATTCCCGTTCCGAATTTGTCACAGAGATCCTTTTTAAGATAAAGCGCTTCCTGCCGCGACGCACAATAATTGATCCCCACCCGAAAACCGTTTTGAGCAAAACATTCTGCGATGGCACGTCCAATTCCTCTGGAGGCGCCGGTAATCAATACTGTCTGTTTCATTCTTTTCTCCTTTCTCAGCTTACGCAACATACAAAGTTGGAACCAATCCGGAAATCGGATTGGTTCCAACTCATTTTTTCCTTTGTTTTTCTATTCTGTGGCGGAAGACTCTGCCTGAGAAGGAGCGTCTGTCCCCGATTCAACAGCGGAACTTTCAGCCGGAGAAACTTCTTCCCCGGAACTTTCCTGCTCGGAGACCACCTCTTCTGAACTTCCCGCTTCCTCACCGGACTCCGGCAAGCTGGAGGTCTTATCCTGCGTAACAGAAGAAACGATATACCGTCCATCCTCTTTCTTGAGGTTATACACCATCACCTTATTAGGCTCATCCTGCTTATAGCGGTCTAAATCCCAGAAGGGACCGGGCAGAATATAACCTACCCTCGCCTGATATTCTTCTCCCAGCTTGCTGACAGAAAGCACCTTCGGCGCATAGGGCAGAATCTGAGGGTCTTCCGGAATCAGATAACACTGATTTTCCTCATCATAAGGAATATAAAAATCCGTGTCCGGAATCATTTGATGGGTGATCTCCACATTATCGCCAAACAACTGCTTGATATGTACCTCAATATCTACCTGAGGAACCGTAAGGTTTCCAAAAGCATCCTTTTGATATTTATCCATATCGGCGCTGTTCATAATAAAGTGCCAGATACCGGCCTGCACCACCGTTTTGCTGTCCAGCTTATCGATGCTGTCAAAGGCAGGCACATCTGTCACCACCAAAGGATAGACCTCTTCCTGGATTTTTTCCTTCAATCCTTTTTGGTTTACCAGGTTGATTACGCCTACCGTCCCAAAATACAAGGTGGCGATGACTCCAATCACCGCAAAGATAAACATCGCGATTCCCAAAAACTCAAAGCGCTTTTCTTTTTTCTTCTCTGCCGCTTCTCCTGTCACAGACTCCGAAGCGTTTTTTTCTTCCTCAGACTGTTCCAAAGGCTGTATCTCTGTTTCCAACTCCGGTTCGTCATTTTTCTCAGAGGCTTGATTTTTCTCGCCGAACTGCAATCCCTCTTCCATATGGATCTGACGTTTAGCTTTGCTGAGCAAACTTTTCTTTTCCTGTTTCGACATGATTTCCTCCTGTTTGTGTGTCCTTTCAGGGCTTTTAGCGGATCTGGCCGTTACCGCTGACGATATATTTTGTAGTGGTCAACTCTTTTAACCCCATCGGTCCTCTGGCATGGAGCTTTTGGGTCGAGATGCCAATTTCCGCTCCAAGACCAAATTCGCCGCCGTCTGTAAAACGGGTGGAGGCGTTTACATAAACAGCCGCCGCATCTACCCGGGAGGTAAAATACTCCGCGTTTTTTAAAGAATTGGTGACAATACATTCCGAATGACCGGTATTATAGGTATTGATGTGTTTCACCGCTTCCTCTACGCCGGAAACAACCTTCGCAG
>CALWNT010000040.1 GCA_944382885.1 uncultured Clostridia bacterium
CACGCGGCCTACTTTGATCAGCGTCAAAGTAGGCAAAACGCTTCACTCAAACGCCGTGAAGGCTTGAAGTGGGTCTTAAAAGTTGGCTCCTAACGGAGTACAACGGAAAATATCAGTTTTTGCCAAAGTAGCCGTCAGTCCCAGCTGCAAACTGGATTTTTCTTTCTTCACATGGTTAGGAGAACACTTCATAGACCCACACCAAGCCATTCCGGCGTTTGAGGAATGCCCTTTTGGTTTCTTTTGGGCAACTCAACAAGTTGAGTCGCAAAAGAAACTCGGGGGTTGGGGGTCGACTGCCCCCATAAGCCAAGTTCAGAACCGGCTAGGTTCTATAAGATAAATTTCTGTTTTTTACTCCTTCCACTATAAAAGAAACCCCAAAAGATAGCTATAGAACCATGTTGTTTTTTCTTGTCATTATGTTGCATTTCGCAAATGATAGTGTGAGACAACTATTTTTTCTCCAAAATCACAGAATGGTTTTTGTGCAAAATCCCCATTGCGGGAACCTGAAAAAGAAGATATAATAATAGCAAATCTCAAATGCGATGAAAAGGAATAGTAGGATCTTTGGAGTATGCAGAGACCTGTTGGCTGGTGAAAAACAGGTACGAAATTGGTCTGAACTCGCCTTGAAGCAGCACGCTGAACAAATAATTCAGTAGGCGGCGCCGGAGCCTTACCGTTATCTTAGGAGGATATTGGCCTTTGTGCCTGTATCTGTCAATGAGTGCATACCGTTAATAATCGTTAGTGGTGTGAACTAGAGTGGTACCACGTAAGATATTTGATGTCTTTCGTCTCTAGAAAATGGAGATGAAAGGCTTTTTTATTGCGCAAAAGACTTTTTTCTCCGCATCTGAAAAACAATAGAGAGAGGAACATGGTGATGAAAAATTATCAAAAGTACAAACGGCAGTATTTTATGCCTCCAGTCCCTTCTATGAAGTGGGCGGAAAAAGAATATGTGGAAAAAGCGCCGATCTGGTGCAGTGTTGATTTGCGGGACGGCAATCAGGCGCTGGTCGTTCCCATGAGCCTGGAAGAAAAAGTAGAGTTTTTTAAATTTTTGGTAGAAGTCGGCTTTAAAGAAATTGAGGTGGGGTTCCCGGCGGCCTCCGAAACGGAGTATACCTTCCTGCGCACCTTGATCGAACAGGATTTAATCCCGGACGACGTGACCATCCAGGTGCTCACCCAGTCCAGGGAGCATATCATTAAAAAGACCTTTGACGCCTTGAAGGGAGTCAAACATTCGATTGTACATCTTTACAATTCCACTTCTCTGGCTCAGCGGGAGCAGGTATTCCGGAAATCCAGGGAAGAGATCATTGAAATCGCGGAATTCGGCGCTAAGCTGGTCGATCAGTATGCCAAAGAATATGAGGGGAATTTCCGTTTTGAATATTCTCCGGAGAGCTTTACCGGTACGGAAATGGACTTTGCACTGGAAATCTGCAACCGGGTATTGGACATCTGGAAGCCTACACCAGAGAAAAAGGTGATTATCAATCTGCCAGTTACGGTGGAACATTCCATGCCGCACGTTTACGCCAGCCAGATAGAATATATGTGCGATCACTTAAATAACCGGGAAAATGTGATTGTTTCTCTTCATCCTCACAATGACAGAGGCTGTGCGGTAGCGGATTCCGAGATGGGCTTATTGGCGGGGGCAGACCGTATTGAAGGTACTTTGTTCGGGAACGGTGAGCGTACCGGAAATGTAGACATTGTCACCCTGGCGTTAAACATGTTCTCCCAGGGAGTAGACCCAGAGCTTCACTTTGAGGATATGCCTCGGGTAGTCTCCCAATACGAGACCTTTACCGGAATGCATGTCTATGAGCGTCAGCCTTATGCAGGCAAACTGGTCTTTGCCGCCTTCTCCGGCTCTCATCAGGACGCCATCGCCAAGGGAATGAAATGGAGAGAAGAAAAGGACAGGGAACATTGGACGGTGCCCTATCTCCCCATCGATCCTAAAGATGTGGGCAGAGAATACGAGAGCGACGTGATCCGGATCAACAGCCAATCTGGAAAAGGCGGGATCGGTTATCTCTTGCAGCAGAATTACGGCTTTGAACTTCCGGCGAAAATGCGGGAGGATTTCGGTTACCTGGTAAAAGGGGTATCCGACCACCTTCATAAGGAATTGAAACCGGATGAAGTATACGATATTTTCCACAAAAACTATGTCAACATTGATACTCCGATCAAGCTGGAGGAAAACCACTTCGCTCAGAAGGGGAAAATCCATGCTTCTGTCACCCTTACCGTCAATGGGGAGACCAAAACCTATGAGGGACAGGGCAACGGTCGTCTGGACGCCGTGGCGAATGCGGTGAAAGAGGGACTTGGTTTAGATTATACTGTCATTACCTATACCGAACACGCTTTGACCAGCGGTTCGACCTCTCAGGCGGTTGCCTATGTCGGAATTGAGGATCAACAGGGAAAAGTGACCTGGGGTGCCGGTATCCACAACGATATTATAGACGCTTCTGTAGGCGCATTTATCAGTGCGATTAACCGCGCGCAGAACAACGCTTAATTCATGAGTCGCTTTACAGAGCGGATTTCTCAAAAGAAATCCGCTCTGTTTTTCTTTAACGGATCTGCCAAAGGAATGTACCTACTGTCTAGGGATTCTTTGAGTATAAATAATATGGTGACGATATGGGATTGATACAAAACAAATATTTTTCATATGGATCATTCTGTGTTAGAATAAGAAGGAAAAAGCCGTTCAACGGATCAACTGTCTGGAAATGTTCCAATACGGCGGCATAGGAATACGGTTTGAGGCAATCATAAAGGTGTAAGATCTGCAAAAGCAGAATGCCGGCAGTTGCAGTTTGCATGAAATGCCTTGGCCAGAGGGAGGACAATGTGAAAAAACTTCTTGTATATCTCAAAG
The DNA here is from genome assembly GCA_944382885.1 of uncultured Clostridia bacterium. GTDB lineage: Bacteria > Bacillota > Clostridia > Oscillospirales > Ruminococcaceae > Massiliimalia. Next base: position 2,924 of record CALWNT010000040.1, read on the forward strand.
ACTATAAAAAGGAAACGATTTTAGGGCCCTTGTTCAAATTATTGGAGGCTTCTTTTGAATTGCTGGTTCCTTTGGTGGTAGCTTCTATCATTGACGTAGGAATTGCCGGCCAGGACCGTCCTTACATTATCAAAATGATTTTGCTGATGGTCGCTCTGGGCGTGATCGGACTGGTTTGTTCTCTGACGGCTCAATATTTTGCGGCAAAGGCCGCGGTGGGCTTTACTAAAAAGGTGAAGCACGCTCTGTTTGCCCATATTCAGGGGCTGTCTTATTCCGAAATGGATACGCTCGGGGTGTCTACCATGATTACCCGCATGACCAGCGATATGAACCAGGTGCAAAACGGCGTCAACCTCACTCTGCGGTTGCTGCTCCGTTCTCCCTTTGTGGTGTTCGGCGCAATGGTGATGGCCTTCACCATCGATGTGAAGGCGGCGCTGGTATTTGTGGGAGCGATCCCGCTGCTGTGCATCGTAGTATTTGGAATTATGCTGATCTGCATTCCCTTGTATAAAAAGGTACAGGCCAGACTGGATAAAATACTGGGCATGACCCGGGAAAATCTTACCGGCGTTCGTGTGATCCGCGCCTTCTGTAAAGAAGAAGAGGAAATCCGCACCTTCCAAAAGCGAAACGATGAGTTGACCAGTGTGCAGAAATTCGTAGGCAGGATATCCGCCTTAATGAATCCGGTGACCTATGTCATCATCAATCTGGCGGTGGTAGTTTTGGTCTGGGTGGGAGCCATTCAGGTTGAGACCGGTGTAATCACCCAAGGAGCGGTGGTTGCTCTTTATAACTATATGTCTCAGATTTTGGTAGAACTGATTAAAATGGCCAACTTAATTATCAACATCACCAAATCCGTGGCCTGCGGCAATCGGATCGGCGCGGTGTTTGATGTGAAATCCAGTCTAACGGAAAGTCAGCAGGAGTTATTGCCCGGAAGCTCTTCCTATCGGGTCGAATTTCGGGAGGTTACGCTTCGCTATCAAAACGCGGGGGACGATTCTTTGACCAATCTCACCTTTGTTGTCCGTCCGGGAGAAACAGTGGGGATAATTGGCGGAACCGGCTCCGGAAAAACCTCTTTGGTCAATCTGATTCCGAGATTTTACGACGTGGCAAAGGGAGGCGTCTATGTAGACGGCTTAGACGTGCGCAGTTATGAACTGGAAACCCTTCGGCAGAAAATTGGAATCGTCCCCCAGCGGGCCGTTTTGTTCCAGGGAACGATCCGGGAAAATATGCAGTGGGGCAAAAAAGACGCCTCTGATACTGAGATATGGAAAGCTTTGGAAGTCGCTCAGGCAGCAGACGTCGTGGAAGGAAAAGAAGGCGGCCTTGACTTTATGCTGGAACCGGGGGGAAGAAATCTCTCGGGGGGACAGCGGCAGCGCCTGACCATTGCCAGAGCGCTGGTGCGTCAGCCTGAAATTTTGATTCTGGACGACAGCGCTTCCGCTTTGGACTTTGCTACCGACGCAGCTTTGAGAAAGGCGCTCCGGGAATTGGAGCATTCCCCCACCGTATTCATCGTTTCTCAAAGGACTTCCTCCATCCAGTTTGCGGATCAGATTATTGTCCTGGATGACGGCGAGGCCGTTGGAATCGGCACCCATGAAGAACTTTTGCACAGCTGCGAAATTTATCGGGAAATTTATGAGTCTCAGTTTAAGAAAGAGGGGGAAACAAAATGAAATTAAAACATTCCGGCGCTCAGATGGACGCGCTGAAGAAAGTGCTGCGCTACATTCAAAAATATCGGTTCTCCCTGATTCTGTCGATTCTTTTTTCCGCGGTGACAGTGGCGCTGACCCTTTATGTGCCAATTTTGGTGGGAGACGCTATCGACTATATCATAGGGGAAGGAAAGGTCGCTTTTGGGTCAATCAAAAACCTTTTGATTGAGATTTCGGTGATCGTTGTGATAACTGCCTTATTGCAATGGATTGTCAATACCATCAACAATAAAATTACTTATCATGTGATTCGGGATGTGCGGAATGAGGCCTTTCAAAAGATTGAGGTTCTGCCGTTGAAGTACATTGATTCCCATTCTCAGGGGGAGATTGTCAGCCGGGTGATTGCGGACGTCGATCAGTTTGCGGATGGGCTTTTGATGGGCTTTACGCAGCTGTTTACCGGTGTGGTGACGATTTTGGGCACGCTGGTTTTTATGCTGACAGTGAATGTGGGCATTACCTTTGTGGTGGTTCTTTTGACACCCCTTTCTCTGGTGGTAGCGAATTTTATTGCCAAGCGAACCTACAAAATGTTCCGGCTCCAGTCTGAGACGAGAGGAGAGCAGACTGCTTTAATCGACGAGATGATTTCCAACCAAAAGGTGGTGCAGGCTTTCTCTCATGAGGACGAAACTTTGGAGCAGTTTGATGAAATCAACGAGCGGCTGGAAAAATGTTCTTTAAAGGCGATTTTTTTCTCCTCGATTACCAATCCCAGCACCCGGTTTATCAACAGCGTGGTATATGCCGCGGTAGGGTTGACCGGGGCGTTGGCGGCGATTGGAGGCTCGATTACCGTCGGCGGGCTTTCCTGCTTTTTAAGCTATGCCAATCAATATACCAAGCCCTTTAACGAGATTTCCGGAGTAGTGACGGAGCTTCAGAACGCATTGGCCTGCGCCGCCCGGATTTTTGATCTGATTGAGGAGGAGCCGCAGGTTCCGGAGGCGGAAAATGCGAAAGAGCTTCTGAATCCACAGGGAAATGTAGAACTAGATCATGTGGCGTTTTCTTACACCCCTTACCGGAAGCTGATTGAAGATTTTAACCTGTCTGTCAAACCGGGACAGAGAGTGGCGATTGTGGGACCCACCGGCTGCGGAAAGACAACGGTCATCAATCTGCTCATGCGGTTTTACGATGTGGATCAGGGCAGTATCCGGGTAGAGGGGACGGATATCCGGAATATGACTCGCCACAGTCTGCGCAGAAACTACGGGATGGTGCTCCAGGACACTTGGCTCAAGGAGGGAACCATCCGGGAAAATATCGTGATGGGAAAACCAGACGCCACGGAGGAGGAAGTCATTGCCGCCGCCAAGGCCTCTCACGCTCACAGCTTTATCAAGCGCCTTCCCCAAGGGTATGATACCGTCATCCAAGAGGATGGGGGGAGTTTGTCTCAGGGACAGAAGCAGCTTTTGTGTATTACCCGGGTTATGCTCTGCCTGCCGCCGATGCTGATTTTGGATGAGGCGACTTCTTCTATCGATACCCGTACGGAAATAAAAATCCAGGAAGCCTTTGCCCGCCTGATGAAGGGCAGGACCAGCTTTATTGTGGCCCATCGGCTTTCCACCATCCGGGAAGCGGACGTGATTCTGGTGATGAAAGACGGCAATATTATCGAACAGGGGAATCACAAAGAACTTTTGGAAAAGAATGGATTTTACGCGAAGCTCTACAACAGCCAGTTCGCAAAATAAGAAAAACCCTGTCCGGATATCCGGACAGGGTTTTTTTGTTTAGTGAGAAATAGAATTTATCTTTTTATGTGGGGCCATCGCCTCCGCAACCTTTATGATAGAACAAAATTTGTTTTATCAATTAGTTTGTCGGGGTTCCGCCCCCAACGCGACGGGTTCCTTTGGTAATCTCAATAAATTGAGGCGCCAAAGGAACCAAAACGTGCCCCTCGCCAGGGCGGCTGTACGAGACTATAAAGTTGGCCCCTAACGGAGTGCAATGGAAAATATTTGTTTCTGCTAAAATATTCGTCAGCCCCAGCTGTAAACTGGATTTTTCCTTCTTCACATGGTTAGAAGAACACTTGTTAGATCCGTACCAAAGCCCCCGCGGCATCTGAGCGGCGCCCTTTATCCAATCTTTGGGCGAACAAAGATTGGCCGGGGTCTGGGAGCCGGTGCTCCCAGATGTTTTCTCCTTTCGCTGAAAGGAGAAAGGGGTAATAATTAAAGCAAAATAGAAAGATAAGTTTCTGCTTAAATTCTCTATTCTAAATTCATGGAAAGAAACCGGTCTCTCTTTAGGGCAGCACCTTCGGAATAATATGCTCCAAAAGCTTTCCTCTGAGTCTTGCCAACGCCTCCTGACTTTCCGGGAGAGCAATACGGTTTTCAAATTCTCCAGGGTCTTTTGAAAGATCCAAAAATTCCTGATAATCTTCTCCCTCTTTCTGCACGTGGATATATTTGTATACGCCGTCTGTCACCGCCAGATATCCTTCTCCTTCTGCAAAGGTGTATTTTCTGTTTTTCAGCTGCTCCCTGTCCGTCAGGCTGAAGCCGTCTCCTTGGGTAAATTCACCGCCGGCAAAAGACATGCAGGTGGGGAACAGATCGGTAGAATTTACAAGCTCTTTTCTGGTTTCCGCTGTCTTTTGACCCGGGAATTTCACGATCAGAGGGATATGCCATACCTCTTCATAGCCGCAGTTGTGTTTTCCCCAAAGGCCATGATTGCCCAGCATTTCCCCGTGATCTGCGGTAAAGATCACCAGGGCGTTTTCTCCATAGACCTCCTCTACGGCCTTGAGGATTTCTCCCACCTGGTCGTCGATGAGTTTTACGTTGGCGTGATAGCTCACCCGCAAATTCTCCCAGTATTCCGGAGAATAGTTTTTACATCCATGTTCCTTCGCCATACCACAGCCGTCGATATTGCCTCCGCCGTAATAGCTCTTGTGATGGATTCTGTCCTCGCCGGCCAATTCGCCGTCCCGGCACTTCATTGGCGGCAGTTTTTCCCGATCCACTCTGTCCCAGTATTCCTGCGGGGCGTCAAAGGGATAGTGGGGGCCGCTGAAAGAAATCCAGACAAACTGGGGCTGACCGTCTGCCTGACAGCTTTTGAGATACTCTACGGACTTTCTGCCCACCCAAGCATCCGGATGGTCTTCCGCTGGACCAGGGAAGGGGAACACCTTCTGTTTCGACTGATCCCACACGTCGTCCCGATAAGGCTTCAAAAGTCCTTTTTGCTCCATTTCTTTGCTGTAATCATCATAAAACCAGACCGAAACCTGCTTGTCGTCCTCTAATACCAGCTGGTCGATCCCCAGGCTTTCATAATAAGCCTTAAAGTCATCATAAGGAAGTGTTCGATCTGCCCTGGTATCCCCGTAAGGCACCGGCGCAAAATGACACTTTCCAAATAAAGAGGTCTGATATCCCTCCTGTTTGAGCTGGGTAAACAGATTGGGGATGCCGTTGTCCAACGGGCATTTTCTGAAGTTGGAATAGGCGCCGCTGTTGTGAGGATACAGCCCGGTCAGAATGGAGCACCTGGCCGGAAGGCACCAAGGGCTGGAGGTGTAGCAGTTTTCATAATCTGTCCCGCTCTGACACAGACTATCAATATGATCTGTAGAAATCGCCCGATTGCCATAGCAGCTCAGGGTGTCTTTTTTTAGTTCGTCGCAGGTGATTAAAACGATGACAGGTTTATCCATATACTCTTTTCTTCCTTTCTGTGGTTTAGCCTTTGAAGAAAATCTTCCATTTCGCTCCACAATATGGTATGATAATAAGAAAACAGTCAAAGGCCTTTCCGATGATTTTAGGAACAGTATAGCACGATCTGTACTTTACTGCAAACCAAAGTTGCTGTTGCCGAAAGCTATCAAAAGCAGGGAGGCTGCCCGGGACGATCTCTGTTACAGGGATTTAAGAATAGAGGATTGACAGCAAGGCGAAAAGCCAACGCTTTGAAAGTCGGATTCTGAAGCAGTCGAGCCGAAGATGTTCAAGAAAGGAGCCAGTATATGAAAAAAGCACTGATTGTTGTGGATTATCAAAAAGATTTCGTAGACGGAAGCCTGGGCTTCCCAGGTGCGGAGAAACTGGACAATGCGATTTGCAAGAAAATTGAATCTTATCAGCTTGAAAACTATGACGTAATTTTTACGCTGGACACTCATCAGGAGAATTACCTCGATACCCAGGAAGGAAAAAAGCTCCCTATCCCGCACTGCATCGAAAACACCCCTGGCTGGGAGCTTTACGGCAATACAGCCAGATTTCACGACCCCCATACTGTCACGTTCCAAAAAAACACATTCGGTTCCCTGGAACTTGCCAATTTCCTTCGGGAAGAACAGTACGAAGCAGTGGAACTGGTAGGGCTGGTTTCCAATATTTGCGTCCTCTCCAACGCGATTTTGGCAAAAGCTGCTCTGCCGGAAGCGGCGATTACTGTGGACGCTTCCTGTACAGCTTCCGCTGATCAGGCTCTTCACCAAAAGGCCTTGGAGCTTCTGGAAAATCTGCAAATTGATGTGATTCGTTAACCAAAAATAATCTCGCAAAAAGGAAGGAACAATTATGGCACCGAAAACAGAATGGAATGAAACGCTTCTATGTGATTATTATGAACTCACAATGGCGAACGGCTATTATTTGAAAGGGATGAATCGTCAAAAAGCGTATTTTGACGTGTTTTTTCGCACGATTCCAGATGGGGGCGGCTTTGCCATTGCAGCAGGATTGGAGCAGGTGATTCAATATATCGAAAACCTTCATTTCTCTGATCGGGATATCTCTTTTTTGAGAAGTAAGGGCGTTTTTGACGAACGCTTTTTAGACTATTTAAAAGATTTCCGCTTTACTGGAGATATCTATGCAGTGCCGGAAGGAACGCCTATTTTCCCAGGGGAACCGATTCTGACCGTTCACGCCCCTGCGGTAGAAGCGCAGATTGTAGAAACCTACATTCTCTTAACGCTCAATCATCAGTCCCTGATCGCCACCAAGGCCAACCGCATTGTAAGAGCGGCGGAAGGACGTCCGATTTCAGAATTTGGCTCTCGCCGTGCCCAAGGCGCGGATGGGGCGGTGCTGGGGGCCAGAGCCGCCTATATCGCCGGATGCGCGGGAACCGCCTGCGTATTATCTGAGGAGGAATTTGGGGTTCCTGCAGGGGGAACAATGGCTCATTCCTGGATTCAGATGTTTGACGACGAATATACCGCCTTTAAGACCTACTGTGAGTTGTATCCCGACAACGCCACTCTTCTGGTGGATACTTATAATGTCCTGCACAGCGGCGTTCCGAACGCGATACGGGTGTTTAAAGAAGTGTTGGAGCCAAAGGGAATTCAGCACTGCGCGATTCGTCTGGATTCGGGAGATATCACCTATCTTTCCAAAAAGGCAAGGAAAATGCTGGATGAAGCGGGGCTTCCTTACTGTAAAATTGTGGCGTCCAACTCCCTGGACGAATATATTATCCGGGATATCCTTTTGCAGGGAGCGAAAATCGATTCCTTCGGCGTGGGCGAGCGGCTGATTACCTCTAAGAGTTCTCCGGTCTTTGGCGGTGTTTATAAGCTGGTG
>CALWNT010000041.1 GCA_944382885.1 uncultured Clostridia bacterium
TCTCTGGCAGCAGTTCCTGTACATGTGTGTAATTTCTTTTGCTCATAGAATTACCCCCTTGATGTAGTCTATTTTCCTACATCAGGGGGGCTTTGTCTATTGTCCGTTTTTTCTGGACATGTTCAGTCGTCATCAGAGCCTTTCGTTTATCAATCAAAAACGCCGTCAAAAATGACGGCGTTTTCTCTATTTTCCCAATGAAACGAGTTTCAAAGGAAATTATTTGTTGTTGATTGCAGCCTGTGCAGCGGACAAACGTGCGATCGGCACGAGGAACGGAGAACAGGAAACATAGGTCAAACCAGCTTTGTGGCAGAATTCGATAGAGGACGGGTCCCCACCGTGTTCACCGCAGATACCCAGTTTGATGTCAGGACGGGTAGATTTACCCAGGTCAGCTGCCATTTTCACCAGTTTACCAACACCAACCTGATCCAGTTTTGCAAACGGATCGTTTTCGTAGATCTTCTTGTCATAGTAAGCGCCAAGGAACTTGCCAGCGTCGTCACGGCTGAAGCCGAAGGTCATCTGAGTCAAGTCGTTGGTACCGAAGGAGAAGAATTCAGCTTCTTTCGCGATTTCGTCAGCGGTCAGAGCAGCACGAGGAATTTCGATCATGGTACCTACTTTGTAGTGCATGTCAGAACCAGCAGCAGCCAGTACAGCGTCAGCGGTTTCTACTACGATGCTCTTAACATAAGCCAATTCTTTTGCTTCGCCTACCAATGGGATCATGATTTCCGGAACAATGTTCCAGTCAGCATGTCTTGCTTTTACAGCCAGAGCAGCCTGGATCACAGCCTTGGTCTGCATAGCAGCGATTTCCGGATAGGTAACAGCCAGACGGCAGCCACGGTGACCCATCATCGGGTTGAACTCATGGAGACCGGAGATGATCGCTTTGATATCAGCAACAGATTTGCCCATATCTTTTGCCAGCTGTTCAATATCAGCTTCTTCAGTAGGAACGAATTCATGAAGCGGCGGGTCTAAGAAACGGATGGTAATCGGAGCACCTTCCATTGCTTCGTACATCGCTTCGAAGTCACCCTGCTGCATCGGGAGCAGTTTTGCCAGAGCTTTTTCACGCTGTTCAACCGTGTCGGAGCAGATCATTTCACGGATAGCCGGAATTCTGTCTGCTTCAAAGAACATGTGCTCGGTACGGCACAGACCGATACCTTCAGCACCGAACGCTTTCGCCTGTTTTGCATCTCTCGGATTATCAGCGTTGGTTCTTACTTCGAGGGTTCTGAATTTGTCAGCCCAAGCCATGATTCTGCCGAATTCGCCGCCGATAGAAGCGTCTACGGTCGGGATAGCTTCGCCGTAGATAGCGCCGGTAGAACCGTCTAAGGAGATGTAGTCGCCTTCTTTATAAATTTTACCAGCTAATTCAAACTGTTTGTTAGCTTCGTCCATTTTGATTTCGCCGCAGCCAGATACACAGCAAGTACCCATACCACGAGCAACAACTGCAGCGTGAGAGGTCATACCGCCGCGAACGGTCAGGATACCCTGAGAAGCGACCATACCTTCAATGTCTTCCGGAGAGGTTTCCAGATGAACCAGAACAACTTTTTCACCGGATTCTGCCCAGTTTTTCGCATCGTCAGCAGTAAATACGATTCTACCGCAAGCAGCACCTGGAGAAGCAGCCAGAGCGGTTGCAACTGGAGTTGCTTTTTTCAGAGCGGCAGCGTCAAACTGCGGATGGAGCAGAGAATCCAGAGATCTTGGATCGATCATTTTAACTGCTTCTTCTTCAGAGATCATGCCTTCGTCTACCAAATCGCAAGCGATTTTCAGAGCAGCCTGAGCGGTTCTCTTACCATTTCTGGTCTGAAGCATATAGAGTTTCTTATCTTCAATGGTAAATTCCATATCCTGCATATCTCTGTAGTGGTTTTCCAGAGTATGGCAGATATCAACGAACTGATTGTAGCATTCCGGCATTACTTCTGCCAGCTGATCGATGGTCTGAGGAGTACGTACACCAGCAACAACGTCTTCGCCCTGTGCGTTCATCAAGAATTCACCGAACAGTTTCTTTTCACCGGTTGCAGGGTTTCTGGTGAAGGCAACACCAGTACCGGAGGTTTCGCCCATGTTACCGAAGGCCATCATCTGAACGTTTACTGCGGTACCCCAAGAGTACGGGATATCATTCATTCTTCTGTAAACGTTCGCTCTCGGGTTGTCCCAAGAACGGAATACTGCTTTTACAGCGCCCATCAGCTGTTCTTTCGGATCAGACGGGAAGTCAGAACCGATTTTTTCTTTGTATTCAGCCTTGAACTGTTCAGCCAGAACTTTCAGGTCTTCAGCGGTCAGCTCAGTATCCTGAGTAACGCCTTTTTCTTCTTTCATCTTGTCGATGAGTTCTTCAAAGTATTTTTTGCCGACTTCCATTACAACGTCGGAGTACATCTGGATAAATCTTCTGTAGCAGTCCCAAGCCCAGCGAGGATTGCCGGATTTTTTCGCCATAACCTCAACAACGTCTTCATTCAAACCGAGGTTCAGGATGGTATCCATCATACCAGGCATAGAAGCTCTCGCACCGGAACGTACAGAAACCAGAAGCGGATTTTCCAAATCGCCGAATTTTTTACCGGTGATTTCTTCCATTTTGCCGATATATTCCATAATTTCGGCCTGGATTTCATCGTTGATTTTTTTGCCGTCTTCATAGTACTGAGTACAAGCTTCTGTCGTAATGGTAAAGCCCTGAGGAACCGGAAGACCCAGGTTGGTCATTTCCGCCAGGTTTGCGCCTTTACCGCCGAGCAGTTCACGCATTTTGCCGTTACCTTCTGTAAACAGGTAAACGTATTTCTTGCCCATTTCAATTACCTCCAAATATTTTTTGCACCATAAACTTGTCCGCAAAAAGCTTTTGCCGACAAACTCATATGCCACTTAACTAGAAGAAAAACCGCCGATCAAAAGGCAGTTTCCACCTAGTCTAAGTCTACGGTAGTATTATAACAAATTCTTTCCCAATTTTCTATACATTTATGAAAAAATTTTTAGTTTTTCCGAAATATCTAAAGATTTGTGAAGAATTCCCGGAAAGACTTGCAAAAATCAAGAAAAATTGCAATAATAATTATGATAAACACCAAACGAAAGGAACGGATGGATTCATGGAGCAAGTATGTGCTGTCATTCTGGCCGCCGGGAAAGGCACCAGAATGAAATCCAATAAACCAAAAGTGCTGGCGGAGGTTCTTTTTAAGCCGATGCTGGGATATGTGCTGGACGCCTGCGAAAGTGTCGGGGTCAAGGACATCTGTGTCATTACCGGCCATAAGGCCGAAGAGGTGGAGGCGTATCTCGCTTCCCGCGGCGGCAGTTATGAAACGGCCCGGCAGACCGAACAGAAAGGCACCGGCCACGCGGTGATGATGGCAAAAGAATTTCTCCAAAAAAATGCGGGCAAGGATGTTTTGATCCTGTCCGGAGATACCCCCTGTCTCAATGGGGAAACCATTACACAGTCCTATGCACTTCATAAAGAGCAGCAGAATGCCGTGACACTGGTCACCGCAGTGCTGGAAGATCCGGCAAGCTACGGCCGGATTATCCGGGACGGAGAGCGTATCCTCAAAATTGTGGAGAAAAAGGACGCCAATCCAGAGGAAGCGGCGGTGAAAGAAATCAACGCCGGCGCCTACTGGTTCCAGGCAGAGCATCTGCTGTCCGTGTTAGACCGGCTTACCACCGACAATGCTCAGGGAGAATACTATCTGACCGATACGGTTGCTCTGACCATTCAGGACGGAAAAACTGTGGGCGGATATATCGCGCCGGACAGTGATATTATTTTAGGGGCGAATTCCAGAAAAGATCTTTTTGAGCTGAATGAACTGATGCGGAAAAAAGTGATTGACAAACACTTTGACAACGGCGTGGAGTTTATCTCCACTGACGGCGTTTCTATAAGCCCTGACGCGCAGATCGGCGCGGATACGGTTATTTATCCGGGAACAATCCTCAAAGAGGGGGTTGTCATCGGAGAGGACTGCCAGATTGGGCCGAATACCATGATCCAGAACTCTGTGATTGGAAACCATGTCAAGCTTAATTCCGTCCAGTGTTTCCAGTCCAAAGTGGACGATTATGCGGATATCGGTCCCTTTGTCCATATCCGTCCCAACAGTGAGATCCATCATCACGTCCATATCGGGGATTTTGTAGAGGTGAAAAACTCCACCATCGGCGCAGGAACCGCTGTGGCTCACCTGACCTATGTGGGGGACAGTGATGTTGGAAAGAACGTCAACTTTGGCTGCGGCGTCGTAACGGTCAATTATGACGGCGTCCATAAACACCGCTGCACCATCGGGGATGGCGCCTTTATCGGCTGTAATACCAATCTGGTGGCTCCGGTCAGCATCGGAGAAAACGCCTATACCGCTGCTGGCTCTACTATCACCAAAGATGTTCCGGGAGAAGCTTTGGGGATTTCTAGGGTGAAACAGGAAAACAAAGAGGGTTTTTCCAAACGCAAACTGGCCGGCAGAAAGAAAAAAGTCGAAGAATAAAAGAAAGCTCCAAAGTAGTTACACTTTGGAGCTTTTTGCAATCTGTTTTTTTCAAGTGAACCAGAATCATTCTAATTCGTTTTCTTTTTTCAGAATACTGCTGCGTGGATTTTCTTCATTTTTGAGTCATTTTTGGAATAGAATGGAAATTGACGGTCCAGACTATCTATGCTATAGTTAAAATAAGTTGATTTGGTCTTTCAGAAAGGAACATTTCCATGAGATCCAGTATTTTATATCTGGTGATTCCCTGTTACAACGAAGAAGAGGTATTGCCGGAAACTGCCAAACAGTTAAAAAATAAGTTGGAGGATCTGCTGCAAAAGGGAAAGATCAGCCCGCAAAGCCGCATTCTGTTTGTCAACGACGGGTCCAAAGATCATACCTGGGAAATCATCAGCGCACTACACCGGCAAAACGTCATTTTTTCAGGGTTAAACCTCTCCAAAAACAGAGGCCATCAAAATGCGCTGTTGGCGGGCTTGATGACAGTAATGGATATTTGCGACGTGACGATTTCGCTGGATGCTGATCTGCAGGATGACATTGATGCCATAGACGAGATGCTGGCTCAATATCAGGAAGGCTGTGAAATCGTGTATGGGGTGCGTTCCAAACGGGGTACCGATACTTTTTTTAAGCGGTTTACGGCGCAAACCTTTTATAAATTTATGAAGTTGTTAGGAGTAAATACGGTCTACAACCATGCTGATTACCGTTTGATGAGCCGGAAAGCGCTGAAGGCCTTGTCGGAGTTTGGAGAGGTCAACCTCTTTTTAAGGGGGATCGTTCCAATGGTTGGGTATCAGACAGGAACTGTCAGTTATGAGCGGCGGGAACGATTCGCAGGAGATAGCAAGTATCCTTTGAAAAAAATGCTCGCCTTTGCTCTGGAAGGAATTACTTCTTTGAGTATTAAACCGATTCGTCTGATTACCGTTCTGGGACTTTTGATTTCCGTGGTCAGCATCCTGATTGGTATTTATTCTCTGGCGCAGTATTTTCTGGGAAATACGGTGACAGGATGGACGAGTATCGTATTATCTATTTGGTGCGTAGGAGGACTCATTTTATTCTCTCTGGGGATTGTGGGCGAATATATCGGAAAAATTTATCTGGAAACGAAACACCGTCCTAGATTTTTGATACAGGAGTTTTTAAACACCAGAACGGCGGAACCACAGCGAAGAGAAGAGGATCGGAATTTTTCGGATCGGGAGTAAAGAGAAACAAAATAGATTTTCCATGAGAGAACACGAACCCTCCTCGGCAGTCGTTTGTCTGTCGGGGAGGGTTTTATCTGTATAGAAGGAAAATAGAAATTTATTTTTCTATATTAAAAACGACTTTTTTCTATCACTTTCTTTCAGAGAAAGAAGAAAACTTCGCGGGGAGCCGCCCCGCACGCGGCCTACTTTTGCTCGCTCAAAAGTAGGCAAAAGAGCTTCACTCAGACGCCGTGAAGGCTTGAAGTGGGTCTTAAAAGTTGGCTCCTAACGGAGTACAACGGAAAATATCAGTTTTTGCCAAAATAGCCGTCAGTCCCAGCTGCAAACTGGATTTTTCTTTCTTCACATGGTTAGGAGAACACTTCATAGACCCACACCAAGCCCTTCCGGCGTTTGAGGAATGCCCTTTTGGTTTCTTTTGGGCAAGCAAAAGAAACTCGGGGTTTGGGGGCCGACTGCCCCCATAAGCTAAGTTCAGAACCGGCTAGGTTCTGTAAAATAAATT
>CALWNT010000042.1 GCA_944382885.1 uncultured Clostridia bacterium
CCCCGGCGAGGGGCACGTTTTGGTTCCTTTGGCGTGTACCAAAGGAACCCGTCGTGTCGGGGGCGGAACCCTGACAAGCCAAGTGATAGAACCGGCCAGGTTCTATACGATAAATTTCTGTTTATCCTCCTATCAGGAAACAAAAAAGAGGGGCTGTCATGCTTTTTCAGTGCCCCTCTTGCTTCTTATTTTGCCTTTGCCTTTTTCACAGAAATTCTGTCCAAATATTTCTGCTTGTAAAAACTCATATAGGTGTTAAAGTCCTCATAGTCCCCTTGATGAATTTTTTTGATATATTCATGCCGATTCAGCGAATCCTGCTCATGATGATAACCGATCACGGCTACCGCTATATTGGAACAATGGTCGGAAATACGCTCGATATTAGTAAGAGCTTCCAAAAACACAAATCCGCCGTCAATGGTGCATTTCCCCTTTTTCAGACGTTCGATGTGCTTCACCTTTAACGTATCCACCATAATATCAATGGTTTCTTCCAAAGGTTCCACCTTATTTGCCACCCGCAGCTCGTTGCTTTTAAAACACTCTCTTGCCATCTGAATAATTTCGTCTGTAGCCTCATACAGCACCTTCAGTTCTTCCATTGCTTTCGCGGATAATTTTGCCTCCCGGTCAGCCAGCAGCTCAGCGCATTCCACCAGATTCACACTGTAATCGCCGATCCGTTCAAACTCCGTATCCAACTTTAACAGATGGGTAACCATCCTGCTTTCCTGATTACTCAGTTCTACACTGGTCAGCTTTAACAGATAGTCGTTGACACGATCCTCCATTTTATCAATGGCATCCTCAAACTGATTGATGGTCTCGGCTGTTTTAATCTGATAGGTCTCAAACAAGCCATACGAAGCATTAAAATTCTTGTTGGCATATGCGCCCATCTGCTCGATTACATTGGAGCACTGTCCCAATGCCAAGGACGGAGATACCAGAAAGCGGTCATCCAAAGCGCTGCTTTCCGAATGTATCTGCGGAGTATCCTCGCCCTGCTTGTTCCGCACAGTCATCACAGCCAGTTTTTCCAATCCCCTTGCAAAAGGAAGCAGCAAAAGGGTTACCACAATATTAAAAAATGTATGGAAGTTTGCCACCCCGCCCATGGAGATCGGCTCATTCCAGAAGCTGAACTGAAAGATTCCGTTTAAGCTGTAAACACCAATTAAAAAGATAATCGTTCCAATAATGTTAAAATACAAATGCACCATTGCCGCCCGCTTTGCGTTGACGCTGGCTCCGATACTGGAAATCAAAGAGGTAACACAGGTACCGATATTCTGTCCCATAATAATCGGAAATGCCGCGCAGCACTGAACCTGTCCTGTTGCCGCCAATGCCTGCAAAATTCCCACAGAGGCGGAAGAACTCTGGATAATCGCAGTAACCAAAGTACCGGCCAATACTCCCAGAAATGGATTTTGCAGCGTTGCAAAAATCTGTGAAAAGGCGGGAAGCTGACTCAAAGGCTCTATGGAATCCGTCATCAGGAACATCCCGCTAAACAAGATACCAAAGCCCATCAAGATTTCCCCGATAATTTTGCTCTTTTTACGTTTTGCGGCCATCATCAGTAAAATACCGACAACCATCGCCACAGGGGCAAGGGTGGTGGGTTTGATAAATTCCAGAATAAATCCGGCGCTTCCGGTGCTGTCCAACTCCGCAAGGCGCAGAATCTGTCCCGTTACCGTCGTTCCGATATTGGCTCCCATAATGACGCCTACAGCCGAACGCAGTTTCAGTATTCCGGCATTTACCAGTCCTACAACAATCACTGTTGTAGCAGAAGAACTCTGAATGGCAGCGGTTACAACCAATCCGACTAATACGCCTTTGAAAATGTTGTTGGTCATCTTTTCCAGGGTCTGTTCTAAACGTCCTCCTGAAACTTTTTCCAAGCTGCCTCCCAATAAGTTCATTCCATAGAGAAACATCGCCAGACCGCCCAGCATGCTGATCACATTAAACACTAAACTCATGTTGTCCTCCGGTATCCATGATTTTCGTTTTCCTGTATGATTCCATTCAATCCGCTTTCTTTCGGCGAAAAACTCTGACAGAATCATTTTTCAAAAATTCTGTAAAAATATTATAACATTTACAAAAACTTAGTGTAAATAGAAAGTCAAAAAAACGGATATTTCGGTAAAGCTTTCGTAATCTATATTACAAAATTTAGAAATTTCTACAAATTTTTATTTTTTATGTAAAATCTATGTAAAAATCGCGTAAATAAACCATTCCAAAAAGAGAGCCGAAAATTCCAATCACGGTACAATGCTTTCCTTGATTTGGTTTTCCGGCTTTCAATACGATTATTGCTTGATAAAATGCTCTTTGGAAACGCCGCACATCGGACAGACAAAATCGTCCGGCTCTTTGGTGATATCCCCTTCATAAACATAGCCGCAGATATCACAGACATACCGCTCCTGTTTTGGTTTCTCTGCTTCAGGCGCACGATAGGTAGGAGCTGTTTTCGGCGCTTTCCCCTTGAGTACCCGGTGATAAAACGCATAAGACATCGGCTCCAGCTTTTCCCCCTGGACGGTCTCTTTCAGTCGGCCAAATACCACCGCGTGCGTCTCCATTTCCTGAACCGACAGCACATCAAAGATCAGCCCGCCGCAGATATGCTGATTCAATATTGGAAGGTCATCCACCATCTGATAGGACACATTCTGAAACTTTTCCTTCTCTCTTCCGGAAAAATAACCGAAACCAGCCACTACGCTGCCAGGGACTTCTTCCGACAAAATAGAAAGGGCAAATCTGCCGGTATGTTTAATCATTTCATAGGTTAAATTTTGTTTATTCAGGCTGATGGCAAAAATCGGATTTTCGCTGGTGATCTGCATACAGGTGTTAATAATGCAGCCGTTTAACCGATCTCCCTCTTTCGCCGACACAACATACATGCCATAGGTCACTTCATTCAGTACAGATAAATCCATAAACAACATCCTTTCCCATTTCGCTTGTTTTTGTGCGGTAGTGTTATCTTTCGAAGTCTATTAGGGTTTCTGGAGCCGCAGCAACCGCAATGCCTTTTGCAAAACACAGCGCTCCATCGAAGGATTGCAAACAATCGATTCCCCTACTGTCAGTATAACACCTTCACAAAATTCGTCAAGGAGAACAACCATAGTTCTATCTATTTTATCCGAATTTTTCTTAAAAAATCAGAATCCGAAATAAAAATTGGTTTCCCAGGCAGGAAGATATGGATGATGACGCAGATGAATGCGATAACCGTCGTAAATTTGATTCACCAGCAATGGAAGACGAAATAAATCGCTGTTTTTGTGATAAGCAGATACCAACAGCTTGGGATGGAACCGTTCAATGGTTTTCCGGCATCCCAAAATCGCCTTTTCCTCCGCTCCTTCTACGTCAAATTTGATCACGGAAGCAGTACCACCTTTTAAGATATGATCCACACTATCCACCTTCGTCGGAATCCCTTCTTTGGTATTTAAGGTAGAATTCCGCCCGGCCCGGTCGGAAAACAAAAGCGTATCCTCTTTGTCATAGCTTCCCAGCTGATAGGCCTTGGCGTTTTGAAGTCCTTCCTGCTCCAGATAGCGGGAAAGCTTTTTAAAATTTCTCCGGTCTGGTTCCAGCGCCGTGATAGAGCGGTACTTTCCGCCTGTATAGTCCAAAAACTCCCGGATGGTATCCCCATTATAAGCGCCCAAATCCACATAATCTTCCTCCGGCCCAATCTGCAGCAGAGCAAGCCGCTCCGAGACCGGCGTGGTACAGCGTTTTAAATAATGAACTTTGCCGCTGATTTTATAGTTGAGGACGTCTAACAGGACTCTTCTGGAACAATCATCGGCTAACAGATGATACACTTCATCCAATTCCTCCTCGTATTCCTTTACATAGGCAAGGTCAAAGACCCGGTCGTCCTCGATACATACCGGTACATCTGGAGCGTAAAATTCATACTGCTCGCTCATCCCGTAGAGATAACTTAACAGCGGCGCCCGAAAGGTGCCGAAGGCCAGAACGATAATAAATTCCGAAAACTGCTCCTTCATCTGAGCAAAGGAAAGAACGGGAAATCCTTCAAAAGAGTGCCCTCTTACAAATTCATCGCTGGCAAAAATGCCGGAAAGCTGAATTCCATACCGGGCAAAAACCTTCATGATCTTCAGCGCCCCATCGCCCATACCGTACATCACGATCGGTTTTTTCGCTTTTTTTAAGGTATCCCAGACGCTTTGCGTCTCTGTAAGCTTTTCTATCATCACTGTTCCTCCTAGATTGGAAAGAGCCTGAGCTTATTCCTCGCTCAGGCTGACCCATTCCTCCATATATTGTTCGTTTAAATCCTTTAATTCTTCCAGGCGAGCACACTTCTCAGAAAGCAGCTCGTAATTGGATGCCACCTCCGGACTGCCGATATCATTTTGCAGCGTCCAAATTTCTGTTTCCGCCGCTTCCATCAGCTTTTCCAACTCATTGATACGATTTCTCCGCCGGGCATTTTCACTCCGCTGCTGTTTCGAGCGGTTATAGCCATTGTCTTCCTTGCGCTGCTCCTGCTTTGCCGACTGCTCCGCGGCTTTTTCCCGTTCCTTTTCCTTCTGCTGCTGAGCCATATAGTCATCGTAATTCCCGGGATAGATTTTTAAGCCTTCATCGGTCATTTCGATAATTTTAGTGGGAATCTGGTTGAGAAAATACCGGTCGTGAGACACAAACAAAAGAGTCCCCTCAAATTCCTTCAACGCTTTTTCCAATGCCTCTTTACTGGCCAAATCCAAGTGGTTTGTGGGTTCGTCAAACAAAAGGGTATTGGCGTGTTCCGTTACCATGATCGCAAAACCGAGCCTTGCCCGCTCTCCGCCGCTGATGACGCTTACCGGCTTATACACATTATCGTCGGTAATCAGCATCTGTCCTAAAATCGAGCGCACCTTGTACTCCAACAGATTGGGGAACCGGCTCCAAAGCTCCTCCAAAACGGTATTCTCAAAATTCAAATTCTGGTTTTCCTGCTCATAGTAGGACTTGGTGACATTCTGCCCCCAGATTACATCTCCCGTACTCTGGGTATTTAACCCCAGCACCGCCTTAAGAAGCGTGGATTTTCCGATGCCGTTACGGCCGATTAAGGCGATTTTTTCTCCCCGCTTAATCTGGAAAGAAATGTCCTTGCAGAGGGTTTTCTGGTCTCGTCCTTCCCCTACCTTCAGGGTAAGATCCTCTACCCGCAGCACGTCCTTTACAGAGGCCCGATCAAAAGTGAACTGAAAAAAGGGCGTTTTATCGTACTCCAAGGGTTTTTCCAGCACTTCAATATGCTCCAGCTGATGAAGCCGGCTTTTCGCCCTGTTGGCGGTAGAAGCCCTGGCAATATTTTTTTCCACATACTCTTCCATAGAGGCGATTTTCAACTGCTGCTGTTCGTATTCCTTTACCTCTCTGGCGATCCGTTCCTCTTTTAAAATTTTATACTTACTGTAATTCCCCTTATAAGTATACACTTTTTGATGAGAAACTTCCCAAATCTTCCCCACCATCTTATCCAAAAAATACCGGTCGTGGGAGACAACCAAAATAGAGCCCTTGTAATCGCTGAGATAATCCTCCAGCCACATTAGTGTGGGGAAATCCAGATGGTTGGTCGGTTCGTCCAAAATCAAAAGAGTGGGTTCCTCCAGCAGGAGCTTGGCCAAAGCCAGCCGGGTTTTCTCCCCGCCGCTTAAGGTAGAGATATTGGTTCCGTAAGATTTATCGCTGAACCCCATCCCGTTTAATACGGTTTTGATCTTTACATCAATCTGATAGCCCTCTTTCGCTTCAAAGTAAGCCGAAAGCCGACCATATTCCTCGGAAAGGCTGAGATACTCCTCGCGGTCGTGATCTTCACAAATCGCCATCTTCCGTTCCAGTTCCCGCATGGTTTCTTCGATTTCTTTCAGCTCCGAAAAAACCGAGAGCATTTCGTAATAGATGGTGCTGTCCCGATCCAATCCGGTGTTCTGCCGCAAATAACCGATATTCACGCCCCGCTCCACAAATACGTCCCCGGTGTCAATATCGGTGTGGTCTACGATGACGTTGAGCAGCGTGGTTTTTCCTGCGCCGTTTACCCCAATCAGTCCGATTCGATCCCGATCCTCGATGGTCAAATTGATATCTTTTAAAATGACTTTATCCGCAAAGCTTTTGGTCATATCCTTAATCGTTAAAACCATAGCCGTTCTTCCTAACTCCTGTTTCTAATATTCATCTAAATTTGGGGCAATGAAAACAAAACCAACCTTGTCTCCATCCCGAATGCCCCTGTTGTTCTGTTAGGTCCCACTGTTACAAGACCTATCGCCGATAAACCGGTTAAAATTATATTCACTGTTTTTATTGTAACCTACTTTTTTCCCTTTGACAAGGCAGGGTTCTTTTATAATTGAAGTCCCCTGTTATCCATTTCTCTTTTCAAAGCCGGGACAAAAATCCTGAAACGCCCAGCGAATTCCGTCTGGGAAACGGTTTTTCCATTCCCTGACATGATGGGTCACGCCGGGATGCACTTCAAAATAAAAACTTTTCTCTGACATACCCTGTTTGAGGAAATAGGTTTTCAATATCTCCCCTCCCCGAAGAAATTCTTCTTTCGTTGTCATCCGGCCAAACTCTTCCGTTCCCACATCCAGATAAACATAACTCAAATGAGAAGCATCTGACGCTGCAAGAGTCTTCTGAAGGCAAGGCATCCAAATTGCCACAGCAGGACTCATGGCCAGAATGCGGCTGAATACTCCTCTCCCCATCAGCCCCGCGTACAGCGCAAACAATCCGCCAGTGCTGTAGCCGCAAATTCCTGTGGCTTCCGCCTCAGACAGGGTGCGAAAATTACGGTCGATCTCCGGCTTTAACACCTGTGAAATCCACTGGAAATACTGCTGGCCCATCCCTTCAATATGACTTTCAAATTTTTTGTCCTTCGGAACGGTAAAATCCATCGTATAAGGGGAGTACAGCGCCGTTCTGACTGACGCCGAAGAGGGCGCGCTGATTGCCACTAAAATGACCTGAGGCAAAAACCGCCAAAACGCTTGCTCATATTTTTCATAACGCAATCCGTCCGGCGCAAAAACACTCTGTCCATCATTGACATACAAAACCGGATAACTGTTTTTCCCATCATAATAGCCTTGAGGCAGCATGACCTGCACTCGAAGGGGTTCCGCCAAAAAGCAGGGACCTTGACAGTTGACATCTACCGTCATATCTTACCTCCTGAAAGAAAAAGCCCCATTTCAGCAAAGCCAAAACAGGGGTTTGATCTTATTGATAACCGAACATCTCACCCGGCTATTTTAAACCGCCGCCGGACAGGCTTTTTTGCAAAAACTCTTTGGTCCGCTGATTTTTCGGATGTTCAAACAACTCTTGTGGAGCGCCTTCTTCCAGCACAACGCCGTTATCCATAAACACTACATGATTCGCCACATCCTTGGCAAATCCCATTTCATGTGTAACGACCACCATCGTCATCCGATCCTCCGCCAACTGACGGATAGTCTGAAGTACTTCTCCCGTGAGTTCCGGGTCCAGTGCCGAGGTGGGCTCGTCAAACAGTAAAATGTCCGGATTCATCATCAGGGCTCTTGCGATTGCCACACGCTGTTTCTGCCCTCCGCTCAGGGCGGCCGGCAGACTGTCCGCTTTTTCGGTAAGTCCTACCTTTGCCAGGTATTTTTCTGCATTTTTGGCAATTTCATCCGATTTCTGTTTCTTTACAATTTTGGGCGCCAATTCCAGGTTCTGACGCACCGTTAAATGGGGAAATAGGTTAAAATGCTGAAAAACCATTCCCATCTTTAAAATCAGCTTTTGAATTTCCTGATTTTTCGCGTAAACGCCATTTTTTACCAACGGTTCTCCCTGAATACAGATTGTCCCGGAGTCTACTTTTTCCAAATCGATCAGGCAGCGGAGCATAGTAGATTTCCCGGAACCGGAGGAGCCGATTACCGCCACCACATCTCCCTGCTCTACATTGAGAGATACTCCCTTTAATACCTCCAGAGAACCAAAAGATTTTCTAATGTCTTTTATTTCAATCATACTCATACTATTTCACCAATCGCCTTTCCCCTATTATACAAAACTGTATTTCCGCTCCAGCTGTTTCATCACCAGGGTTACAATTGTAGTCATCAACAGGTATACCACAATGCAGGCAAGATAAGTAGAGACCGGTCTTGCATAGGTATTCACCAGACTCTGGGTACGGAACAAAAGCTCAGTTACACCTAAAGAATAGGCCAATGACGTATCTTTTACCAGAGTAATCGTTTCATTGGTCAGCGAAGGTAGACAGACCCGGAACATCTGCGGAAAAATAATGCGGAAAAAGGTCTGAGTTTTGCTCAGTCCCAACACCTTTGCCGCCTCATACTGACCCTTATCCACTGCCAAAAGACCTCCGCGGAAAATTTCGGCAAAATAGGCCGCATAATTCAAGACAAAGGCCACGCAAGTAGTGGTAAAGCGGCTTTCAAAGGTTAAATAAGGACCAACCACCGGAATCATCGGCAGGCCCGTCCAGAAAATAAAAAGCTGTAAAAGCAGGGGCGTTCCCCGAAACAGATAGATATACGCCTCAAAAAACCATTTCAACGGCTTAAATTTCACCCTGACACACATGGTAATTGCCATTCCCAAGGGAATCGCAAAAACCAAAACAATCGCAAACAGCTCTACAGCCGTTACCGTTCCTTTCCAAAGTTGATCCAACAGCATTATGGCATCCATCTTTTTTCCCCCAATTAACTCCTATTTCCCTCGTGGGTCGGTTTCCCATATTCAAAAATACAGAAAACGCCGCATCCGTATTGTTATCCCAAGCTCTTTTATTGTGATAACTTGCTAAAGTATATTATACTGATTCACAGATAAAACTGCAAGTAAAAATTCCCGGATTGGTGAAGATTCTGGAAAACAACAGAGAATCCATCACTTTCTGTCATTTTTGTTTAGAAATTTTCCATCCGAGAGAAAAACAGAAATTTATCTTACAGAACCCTATGGGTTCTAAACTCCGTTTGTGGGGGGCC
>CALWNT010000043.1 GCA_944382885.1 uncultured Clostridia bacterium
TCTGCCAGAAGGCGGGAATTGAGGCCAGGATGGTTTACGGAACCTCGTCCGACGGGGTGTCTCACGCTTGGAACGTGGTGCGTTTAGGAGAGGACTATTATCATGTGGACATCACCTGGGATATGCCGGAGCAGGTGGGAGGAGAGCCGTTTTATCTGAATTTTATGTTCAATGATGAAATGGCTATGGAAAATCGTATGATGTTTTCCCCGCAAGAGGGAAGAGAAGACCAGAGCTATGATTATTATCCCTCGGTGCCGGTCTGCAACAGCCTGGATTACTGGTATTATCTTTATGAAAACCTGTATGTAGAAGATTTTCAAAGCATTGGGATGCAGGGAGTCTGTCAAATGATCGAGGAACGTGTATTGGGACAGCAGGAATCGATCCAGCTCCTTTTTTACAGCAGAAGAGATTTTAACAGTTTTTTAGAGGAAGTAAGGCGACAGGGAAACAGTCTTCAGCGGTTTTTGGGAGACGATGGAATCCCTTCCTACCAGATTGCGGTGAATGAGGAAAATCGTCTCGTGATTTTAAAGCCTGGTTATGAGAGCTGAGTGCGGATGGGCTGCTGTTGTGTTTACGCAGTTTCTCTTTGACTGAAAAATTTCAGAAAATCGGTTCCAAAAAGGAACTCAGAAAGTATTTCTTTCCGAGTTCCTTTTTCTCTTTTTATTTCCCATTGATTTGCGGAATCGATAAAAATAATTTATAATAGGAAAGGTTGTTTCCGGTTTTGGAAGATTGTAGTGTTAACAGATTGGAAAATAGCAGAGGGAAATTTGAACCTTTGGAACACCCTTTTGGGTTTGCTTTAGAGAATATCGAGAACAGGATAAGATTTTGTAAAATAGGGAATCGAGAATAGGATGGGATGGTATTGCAAAAGATAATCAATATGGGGATTGTAGCCCATGTAGACGCGGGGAAAACCACATTGACCGAGCAGCTTTTGTTTCGCACGGGTTCCTCCCGGAAAATGGGAAGAGTGGACGAAGGAACCGCCCATACCGACTGGCTTGCGATCGAACGTCAACGGGGAATTTCGGTTCGGGCCTCCTCTGTGCGGCTGAGCTTTCAAGGAAAAGAGGTCAACATTATCGACACCCCCGGACATGTGGATTTTGCCGGAGAAGTGGAGCGTTCTTTGCAGATTCTTGACTTCGCCGTACTGGTGATCTCGGCGGTGGAGGGCATCCAGGCACAGACGGAGGTTTTGTTGGAAGCGTTAAAATCAACCAACACCAATACTTTGATTTTTATCAACAAAATTGACCGGGCGGGAAGCGATACCGCTTCTATTTTGGAAAGGCTGCAAACAGAATATGCAGAACCGGTGCTTTTTTGCAGTGAGATAGAAAAAGAAGGGGAAAAAGACGCCGCCGTCCGCCCTCGGGAGCTTTTCTCTGAAGGGGAAAAAGAAAATACATTGCTGACCCTGGCGGAGCAGGAGGAATCCCTTTTGGAGGATTACCTAGGGGGAAAGGCGGTAGACGCGGAAAGGCTGCGGGAAGCAATGTTTCAGCAGATCAATTCCAGAAAACTCGTTCCTGTGCTTGCGGGCAGCGGTATGACCGGGGCAGGGATGGACGAGCTGCTCTCTTTTTTGACCAGTTGGTTTGATGGGGTAAAAACCACTCAGGCGGAGCCGTTAAGCGGTGTGGTATATCAGATTACTCATGACAAGGCCTTGGGGAAGATTACCCATGTGCGGCTGTTTTCCGGAAGCTTAAAGCCGAGAGACAGTATTCTGCTTCCTAAAAAGGGAGAGGAGGAGCCGGACAGCTTTGAAAAAATTACCCAGCTCAAACAGTTTTTTGGAGCGAAAGCATCTGATGTCGCAGAACTCAGGGCTGGAGACATCGGAGGACTTTGCGGGGTGCCCTCCCTTCAGATCGGGGACTGGATCGGACTCAGGCAGAAAAATACCGCTTACCAGCTGGCGGTGCCCCTGTTAAAGGTACAGGCGATTCCGGAAGAGGAGGGGCAGATTTTTAAGCTCCGGGAAGCGCTGATGGAGCTTTCGGAGGAAGACCCCTTGCTGGATATGGAGTTTGTCTCCCAAACAAGAGAGATCCACATTAAGATTACCGGCATGATACAGCTGGAAATCTTAAAATCCCTTCTCCGGGAGAGGTATGGTCTGAAAGCGGATTTTTCCAGCCCCACCGTTATCTATAAGGAAACGCCCCAAAAAGAAGCGATTGGTTTTGAAAGCTATACTATGCCAAAGCCCTGCTGGGCGGTGGTAAAGCTGCTGATTCAGCCCCTTCCACGAGGAAGCGGTTTTGCCTATGAATCTGTGGTGCCGAATAACGATATTTTTTACCGTTATCAGAACCATATCGAAACCTCTGTGAAGGAAACGTTAAAGCAGGGTCTCTATAACTGGGAAGTATGCGACTTAAAGGTTACGCTGATCGGCGGAAGCCACCATACTGTACATACCCATCCGCTGGACTTTTTCCTCGCGACTCCGATCGCGGTGATGGACGGGCTGAAAAATGCCGGAACGACTCTTTTGGAGCCGATGGTGGAAATGAAAATTTCCGCGGGAGAAGAATATCTGGGAAAGGTGATCGGAGACCTGATTGCCATGCGGGGGGAATTTGACTCTCCGGTAATACAAAAAGGGCAGCCTCCTTCATAATCATCCGAGCGGAGACCCTGCGCCAAGCCTGGCGGATGTGCAGATCACCCGGCGTATCCATGAAGCAGGAGCGTTGATCGGAATCGAACTTCTGGATCACATCATCATTGGGGA
>CALWNT010000044.1 GCA_944382885.1 uncultured Clostridia bacterium
CCTGATCAAAAGCAGGCTGAGCGTAAAAAAATAGAGCACGGCGCCCAGCAGTTCTCCTGCCAGAATAAAGGCCCTTAATTTTCCGTCATGAAAGGCCAGCACAAAACTGAAGGTACACAGGGTCACAAACAAAAAATAAAAGAGATCCTGTAAAAACACGATTATGCTGTTACAGCGAATCGCGATTCTGAAAATTCGGATTCCGTCGTATAAAAGCCCCAAGCATACGCCCAGCAGACAGGCTCTGAAAAAAGACAGGGTTTCTTCTGCAATCGTAAAGACCGGCATCAGTGGAATACCCTGGACCACAAGCCGCCGGAGGAATTTTTCAGGGCAGCATAACAAAGCTCGCTGATTTCTCCGTCCAGCAGAAGCTCTCCTGTTTCTACATCTGTCTTACTGATATGGAGATTCTCTCCCCGAATGGTCAGGTCCCCCATAGAGGTGGACATTTCCACCTGGTTCTCGTCAAAACTCACTACTTCCCGAACCCCGGAAACAGAAAGTGATTTTCGGTTTTCCAAAATAATCTGATGAGGCATTTTTACTGAGATTTTTTCTTCGGTCATGTCCCTTCCCCTTTTCCAGAAATCTAGAAATCCCGCCTGTTTCAAAGATTTGTCAAAGCGGGTTACTACTATTTCTATGCAGAGGAAAAAAGGATTAGACCAACGCCGCCCCTTCCCTCGCTCTATACAGGCCCTATAGGACTTCTGCGATTACGGGCGTAAGCCTCATTATTCTATCACTACATACTGGTCTGCTGCCGTATCTTTCGTCACATATTCGCTGACATTCAGAATCTTCACCTTCAAGGTTTTGGAGCCCAAATTGATTTCCACAATATCCCCTACCTTGACGTTGTAAGAGGCTCTCGCCACAGTTCCGTTAACTAAAATTCTCCCCGCGTCACAGGCTTCATTTGCAATCGTACGCCGTTTAATCAGCCGGCTCACCTTCAAATATTTATCCAGTCTCATTTTTTTCGTCCTTTCTGTCTTTCTTTTTTCAATCAAATAAGATGGGGGGCACATTAGCTGCATCAAAAGCACAAGAAAAAGGGACGGAAAAATCCGTCCCCCCATTGTTCCTTTGTCGACAGTATCTTCAAAGCGAAAAACGCTTCTTATTTCACTAAATCTTTTAAAGCCTTACCAGCTTTGAAAGCAGGAACTTTGGTCGCAGCAATGTGAATTGCTTCACCAGTAGCAGGATTTTTGCCTTCTCTTTCTGCTCTTTCTCTTACTTCGAAAGTACCAAAACCAACCAGCTGTACTTTGTCGCCGGATTTTAAAGTTTCAGAAACAGCATCAATAAATGCATTAACAGCTTTTTCAGCATCTTTTTTTGATAATTCGGATTTTGCAGCTACAGCAGCAACTAATTCGGTTTTTGTCATAAGATTGACCTCCATCTTTTTCATTTGACTATTCTAAAAATAGAATCACTTTTCAGACTCTTTTTGCTTCCGCCATAAAGAGCCCCATACATCTGAATCCGCTTCTTTCAGCGGCTTCCCTGTCGCTAGAGCAAGCTTTTCAACCTCGCTAAATCTATTTATAAACTTTTCTGTTGCATTTGTCAAGCCTTTTTCACAGTCTACTGCAAAAAATCTTGAAAGATTTACCAAAGAAAGCAAAACTTCTCCAAATTTTTCCTCCCCATCGCTAAAACAAGGGGATGAAACCAGATCAGACAAGGCCTGTACCTTTTCCAGAAACAGATCGACAGCCGCCTTTTGATCCGGACAGGAAACCCCAGCGCGTTCCGCACGCTTCAACACCTTCTCACTGCGCATCAAAGCCGGAAGCACCTTGGGAACACTCAATAAAGTGTCCGTATCCGTTTTCTGGGATTTTTCCTGTTTTTTGATGGCATCCCAGTTTTTTAGGACCTGTTCAGAGGTGTCCGCTTTTCCATTGCCAAAGACATGAGGATGCCGCAAAATCATCTTTTGGCAAACTCCGGTAATCACATCATCCAGATTAAACCGATTTTCCTCCTCTTCAATTCTGGCATGGAAAACCACCTGTAAAAGTACATCTCCCAATTCTTCTTGTAACAGGGCGGCGTCCTCCTCGTCAATCGCTTCCAGAACCTCATAGGTTTCTTCCAGAAAATCCTTCCGAATCGAGTGATGATCCTGTTCCCTATCCCAAGGGCAGCCGTCTTCACTTCTTAGTATGACCAAAATTTCCCGCAAATCCTCAATCGTATACTTTTCTTTTTTTGGAAATTCCATCCTGTTACACTCCCTTTTATTTTCCCAGCATATGGTGCCGCTTCATCCACTTGGCAATCTTGGCTCCCTTTGGCAGCATCAAGATGTCTGACTCAGGCAGTACCCGTAAAAATAAGACTGCAAGCAGATATACAACCGCCGCCATTCCAACAGCAAGAAGCGTCACAATTTTGCTTTCCGAGATGCGGCTGACTAAAAATGCTGTACCGCCGCACAACGCAGCTGAGAGAAAAATTTTCCCAAAAATCCCTGCGTAATTGAAGCGCAAATTGGTAATGCTGCTCAGCGCGATTAAACAGAAAATCAAGATTACGGAATAACAAATCGCCGTACCAATAGCCGCCCCTTTGATATTTATCTGAGGAATACCGCCCAAAAGGAAGTTGGTTCCCAACTTGAGCGTAGCCCCAACCAGCATAAATTTAACCGGCAGGTCAAATCGTCCCATTGCCTGTAAAATAGAATACAGCGGCGCAATCAGTGCTAAAAAGATTGCTGCAATTCCCAAAAGGCGCAAGGGTTCCGCAACCGAAACCAACACGCCGGGACGGTTATACAACAACGCTGCAATCCGGTCGGCAATTACACACATACCGACCCCTGCCGGAAAAGCTACCAGCGCCGTCATACGAATTACCGACTCCACATTGTTTTTTAGCAGCCGGCGGTCGCCGCTTACCCAGGCGGCGGTGACATTGGGCAGTGCGCTTCTGCCGAACAGTCCCGTAAAGGCGGGTACCAGATTAAAAATAGAAATAGCCATATTATATCCGCCGTAAATATAGGTCTTCAATTCTTCCAGATAGCTTTTGGTTCCTGGCGTCATTTTCAGATAAGGTCCATAGACCGAATCGAAGTAATTGCTGTCCACTTCATAGGAATGCTCCAGCCGGTTCATAATGGAAAACAGGTCGATCATATTGGTGAGATTGGTTACGACCGCACTCAGCGTCACTGGCAAAGCGGTTTTAATCAGCGTATAGACTACCGCCTTATTGCGCACCGGCTTTGGTGAACGGAGCAAGTCCTCTTTCGTAAATCCGTCTCCGCTCAATTTAAAGGTAATATAGACATATAAAAGTCCTGCGAAAATACTCAGCGTCACTCCAAGCATTGCCCCGGCAGCGGCAAAGGGAAGAGCTGCCGCAATCACGTCGTCTCTGGTCACTGCGGCTCCCTCTTGAGAAGCTTTCACTACGATTCCAAAAATTTTTCCGGTGGAATCATACTGGTTTTCCGCCAGTCTTAACGTCAGAAATGAAAACAAAAGCCCTGTAATCAGCTTAGTTACCACTTCTACTACTTCGGACACGGCGCTGGGAATCATGTTGCGAAGGCCCTCGTAATACCCCCGGTAAGAAGCCATCATACAGCTTAAAAATACCGCGGGAGACATCACCATAATAGCATAAAACGCACTGTCCGCTTCGCTGGCCCGAGCAAATGCCTTGGAACAGAAAAACATGATTAATGTGCCGAGAATCCCTAGGATAATAAAAATGCGCTGTGCGATTTTTAAAATATTGCGGCAGTCCCGGTATCTTCCTTTTGCCGCACAAGTCGCGACCATTCTGGCTACCGCAGTGGTCAGCCCCGTCACCGTAAGGGCGTAGAGCGCGGTAAACAGATTATAGGACACGCTGAAATAAGCATATCCGGATTCTGTCAGGATACTCCCCAAAGGTATTTTAAAAATCGCACCAACAATCTTTACCATAATCATGGAAGCCATCAATATCGTGGCTCCCTGCACAAAATTCTGTTTTCTAGCTTTCGACAAACGATAACACTCCTATTTCCTGCCCGTATCATGTCGAAGACAGGTTTTATTTTTGCGTTGCAATTCACGTCAGCTTGCCCTTTCATGATTACTATATTAACATTATTTGCAGTTAATTACAACAATTTCCATCCCTGAAAAATTTCTTTTTACTTTCTGCGGGATATTCCTTTCTGAGCAATTACCTCAAAACAAAAACAAGCGGGAGAAACTTCCCCCGCTTGTCCCGTTATTTTAGGCTCTATTACTTTTCCTCATGACAATGGCAATCGTCACCGCAGTCACAATCGTCTTCGTCAAAGTCCAGTTCCAGTTCAGTGCCGCAGTTTGGACATTTTACAACGCCGTCACTGAGCATCTCTTCATCTAATCCAACTAAAACATCGCAGTTTGGACAAGTTACCTGATATTCGCACTCACAGTCGCAATCATCGTCGTCATCGTCACAGCTGCATTCGTCTTCATCGAAATGATAAAAATCGTCTTCCAAAACGCCTAAATCCTCATCTAATTCGTCCACAACAGCATCCAATTCTTCACAGTTGCTTTCCAAATCAGCAATGGTTTCAGACATTTCTTTTACCACATCTACCAAAGCAAGAAGGAGTTTTCCTTCCTTGGTGGATTCATCGATTTCAAGACCCTTTGCAAGCCCCTGCAAATAGGCCGCTCTTTCTGTAATACTCATATTATACTCACATTCCGCCGCTGTGCCCGGCACATCTAAACGAACCCGCGAAACCGCACAGAACTGCTTCGCCGGCATATCGATATCAGCTATCGCAATTACGCACGTTCCATATATTCTCCGGTTCTGGTATCGATCCGGATCATTTCGCCTTCTTCAATAAAGATCGGCACTTTAATTTCCGCACCGGTTTCTACAGTAGCAGGCTTGGTCACGTTAGTCGCGGTATCGCCCTTCACGCCCGGTTCGGTAGCGATGACTTTCAGTTCTACAAAGTTCGGAGGTTCTACGCCGAATACAACCCCTTTGTAGGACAATACCTTACACAGCATATTTTCTTTTACAAACTTGAACGCATCGCCCAAGTGCTGGGAATCGATCGGTTCCTGTTCATAGGTTTCTGTATCCATAAAATAATATAAATCCCCATCCTGATACAGATATTCCATATCACGGCGGTCAATAAAAGCTTTTGGAAATTTATCTGTCGGATTGAAAGTTCTTTCGGTTACAGCACCAGTGATGACATTCCTTGTCTTGGTACGGACAAAAGCGGCGCCTTTACCAGGTTTTACATGCTGGAACTCAATTACCTGCAGAACGTTGCCGTCCATCTCAAAAGTTACGCCATTTCTAAAATCTCCTGCTGAAATCATATAATACCTCCAAATTAATTACGCAAAAATTCCTGTTAAAAAGATTTCTCTTTTTAGTGTATCGTATTTTATAGATTTTTTCAAGTAAATTCTCTAGAAATTTGAAAATATAGAAACCTGTCCTATAAACAAATCAGTTTTTTTTCACTCTTTGTCAAATTTATCGCTTGATTTCCATCTATGACCACAAAATCTTCAATTCTGACACCAAATCTTCCCTCTAAATAGATTCCAGGCTCCACTGTGATCACCATGTCATTTTTAAGAATCTCCTGACATCCGGGAGAAAAGCGGGGCTCTTCATGAATTTCCAATCCTACCCCATGTCCAAGACCGTGTCCGAAACAGCCCTCATATCCCTTTCCATAGATATAATTCCTGGCGATCCGATCAATCTCACTGCACAGTTTTCCCTCTGCAATCGCTTCCAGCGCCATCAGCTGAGCTGTCAGCACCGTTTGATAGACCTGTTCCTGCTCTTCCGAAACCCTGCCTACCGCCACCGTACGGGTCATATCGCTGTGATAACCGTCCACCAAAGCGCCGTAATCCATCGTCACAAAATCTCCTTTTTGGATAGCGTAATCAGACGGGACACCGTGAGGACGGGAGGAATTTTTTCCGGCGACAGCAATGGTCTCAAAAGAAAGGTCGTCCGCACCCATTTTCTTCATCTGGTATTCCAGTTCCAGCGCCACCTGCTTTTCGGTTACACCAGGACGAATATAGTTTAAAATATGAGTAAAGGCGGTGTCGGTGATCTCCTGGGCCTGACGAATCTTCTCAATCTCTTTGGGGGTTTTGATCATCCGGGCGGACAAAAGTAGTTCACTCAATCCACTTTGAGGCAAAAACTGAACCGATGGTACCTTTTCCTCATAAAGGGCAAGCTGGCTCAAAGTCAGCCTGTCGTCCTCCACGCCTACGGTTTTTACTCCATGCCGCGCAAAGAGTTCTTTGAGTTGGTCATACAGACGCTCCTGCAGTAAAATTTCGCAGTCGGGCAGATGAATCTGCATTCTTGCCGCTTCAATATACCGGAAATCGATAATAAAATAGCTCTTCTGCGGCAAGATGACAAGCGTCCCTGCCGAGGAAGAAAAATTGAGTAAAAATTTTCTGTTTACGCCGTTTTCTACCAGCAGCGCATCTGCCTTGCCTGGAAAATAGGCTTTCTGTAAATCCGCCAACCGATTTTGCATCTTAGAACCACCCTTTCTTCGATTATAAGATATGATTCAGCGCATCCAGCGCCAAAAAATAGCCCTGTTTTCCAAAACCGCAGATCTGTCCAAGACAGATATCCGCTAATACCGACTTCCTGCGGAATTCTTCCTGAGCGTAGATATTGGAGGGATGTACCTCTACCGCCGGCACTTTTGCCGCGGCAAGCGCATCCCGGATCGCATAACTGTAGTAGCTGTAGGAGCCCGCATTGATAATGATTGCGTCAAATTGCTCTTTGGCTTTCTGGATTTTGGAGATAATATTTCCCTCTACATTAGAATGGTAAACCTCGCACCCCAAACCGATTTGTTCCGCTTTTTCCTCGATCTGACGGTTAACGCTTTCAAAGGTCTCTTTTCCGTAAATGCTGCTTTCCCGGTCTCCCAACAGGTTGGTGTTCGGCCCTTCAATGACTAATATCTTTTTTCTGAGCATTTCAATCCCTCGATTCACTTTAATCCCTGCAATGCCTTGAGGTAGCTTTCTCGCATCGCCTTCGCATCTTCCGCCTGCGTCCCGGCAGACTCGCAGATAATGGTAGGCTGCAGCTGCTTTTTCGCAATCAATTCTCCTAAAGGCTGGAAAAATGGCCCGTAAACGGTATCGGAAAAGGTCAGGTGCCGTTTTTCTCCGCCCTTTTCGGTGTACTCAATCTGAGAAAAATGGGCATGAAAGCTTTGCAGCCGATCTTTTCCCAGACGGTTTCCGATGGTGTCCAGAATCTCTTCATATTCTTTCGCCCCTTGAATGCTTCCCAAGGTCCGGGCATTTAAGTGCCCAAAGTCGATACAGGGAAGAAAACGCTCGTCAATGAGGCAAAGCTCCATCACCTCGTCCAGCGTTCCCAGCTGATTGATTTTTCCCATTGTCTCAGGACAGATATGGATATGCCCGAATCCCTGCTCATCCAGCGCTTTCTGCGCCTTCTGAAGGGTATCCTTGGCTAATTCTAAAGCAGTTTCGCGGCTCATACCGGAGCAGGAACCAGAATGGACTACAATCCGGTCGGCACCGATCCAGTCCGCCGCCTGAGCCGATTGGAGAATATAGGTGATGCTGTTGTTCCGCTTTTCTTCCTCCTTGCTGGACAGAGAAATATAATAGGGAGCGTGGAGGGACACCTTAATCCCAGCCTTTTGAGCCGCCGCTTGAAACTCCTTTGCCGCTTTCTCATTTACCCGAACCCCGTGGCCGCACTGGTATTCGTAAGCAGTTAAAGAAAATTTTTTCAGATACTCCGGCACCTGTGTATTCTTTTTATATCCCATCGCGGCAAAGCTTTCCGCATTTCCCGCTGGTCCAAAATATGCTTCCGACATACTTCCTCCCCTTTAGTGTTCTTTGTGTAAACGATGATATTTGCGCAGATGTATTTTTTCCAGACTTCTTTTTAAACGGAATGTCCATCCCGTTTCCAACTCGAAGGGAACGACTAAAATCGTAAACATCCCTTTCAGATTTCCGCCTAAAATATCCGTATAGATCTGATCGCCCACCACCGCGATTTCTTTTGCCTGCAAAGAAAATTTTTTGCAGGCTTGGGTAAATCCCTTCGTCATCGGTTTGCATCCAAAGGATACATACTCTAAATCCAAACGCTGCGCAAAGGGCCTTACCCGCTTTTCATAGTTATTGGAAACAATCGTAAGTAAAAAGCCTTCTTCCTTCATCCAGGCAAGCCAATCCAATACTTCTTGTTTTACTTCCTGGCTTCCGTGCAGGGTCAGGGTGTTGTCCACATCCAAGACAATTCCCTTGATTCCATTCCTGCGCAGTAATTCCGGCGTAATATCAGTCACTTTATCCAAGCAGAGCTTCGGGGTAAATACAGACATCTTGTTTTCCTCATTTCCTTTCTTCAGAAGATCCCGCATTTTTCCGTTCTGACAAAACTATCCCATCCTGTGGATTGCCGCAAGAGATCCTTTTTCAAACTCAGGCAACCGCCTGTATTTTTCCCGTTCTTTTCCGGAAAAATGAAAAAGGGAGCAACACCTGCTCCCTTTCCTGCTGATTCATCCGCACAGGCAAATTTTTATCTATATTTGCGTTTCCGTGCAGCTTCTGATTTCTTTTTACGTTTTACAGAAGGTTTTTCATAATGTTCTCTTTTGCGAACTTCAGCTAAAACGCCTGCTTTCGCACAAGATCTTTTAAATCTTCTAAGAGCACTATCCAAAGATTCATTATCTTTAATCCGTACTTCCGACACTTCAATTCCCTCCCTTTGCCCTGCTGGCAGAGGTTTACAAACTTAAGTTGCAACAGGTTAATTATACAATATCCTGATACAGGATGTCAAGTAAATTCCCGATATTATTTTACAACAATATTGACGAGTTTACCCGGCACGCAAATCTCTTTGACAACATTTTTTCCCGCTATTGCTTCCTGTACCCGGCTATCCGCTTTTACAAGATCCAGCAGTTCTTCTTTAGATGCGTCTGCCGCCACAATCAATTTCGCCTTGATTTTCCCATTGACCTGAGCCACGATCTCAACGGTGCTGTCCACACATTTTTTCTCATCATACGGAACCCATTTCTGAGCGGAGATCATTCCACCGAAGCCCATCAATTCAAACAGCTCCTCCGTAATATGAGGCGCAAAGGGATTTAACAGAATCAGGAAATCCCTGTATTCTCCTTTGGTTACAGCGCCAGAATCAGAAATCTCATTGAGCAATCCCATCAGCGCCGCGATCGCGGTATTGAACTTTAAGGTCTCAATATCTTCGGTGACCTTTTTAATGGTCTTATGCATACTGCTTTCCAATTCTTTGCGGTAAGAATCTCCTTCCACCACAATGTCCTGCAAGTTCCAAACGCGCTCTAAAAATCTCTTGCATCCCTTGATGCTGGATGTGCTCCAGGGAGCAGACTTTTCAAAATCCCCGATAAACATCTCATAAAGACGCATGGTGTCCGCGCCGTAATCCCGGACGATATCATCCGGATTTACCACATTCCCTCTGGACTTGCTCATTTTTTCGCCGTTTTCGCCCAGAATCATGCCATGGCTGGTCCGTTTTGCATACGGTTCCGGACAGGAAACCACACCGATGTCATAGAGGAATTTATGCCAGAAACGAGAGTAAAGCAGATGCAGCGTCGTGTGCTCCATTCCGCCGTTATACCAGTCTACTGGCAGCCAGTAATCCAACGCCTCTTTAGAAGCTAAAGCCTCTGCATTATGTGGATCACAGTACCGTAAGAAATACCAGGAAGAGCCCGCCCACTGAGGCATGGTATCTGTCTCTCTCTTAGCAGGGCCGCCGCAATGAGGGCAGGTAGTATTCAC
>CALWNT010000045.1 GCA_944382885.1 uncultured Clostridia bacterium
AATTGTCGTCACGGAAAGATGTCCCTTTTGAGGGATAATGGGAAGCTGATAGGAAAAACTCTGCTGAGGACCTTGATAGGAATTTAACGCCTTTCGGCTGGAAGAAATCAACTGCATCCGCCCCACCGAAAGGGCATCCTGTTCTACAATCGGGTAGGAGTCCTCTCCAAATACCGGAACTGACGCTAATAAGATTCCACATAACAGCACCAGAAAATGTCTGATTTTTTTCATCAATATCCGCCCTCCTTTTCAACTCATCTTTTCTATGGATGTGATAGGATTTTGGCTTTGTAATAAAATGCTTTAGAAATATAATATTCAATAAATCTAATATAATACTTTTTCTCTAAAAATTCAATATTTTAGAAAAAATATTTAGTTCTTTCATAACTATTCCCAAAAGAGTTCTATGCTTTTTGTCAATTGTTCGTGTGAAAAAGATGCGCATTCTGGAAAGATTGTCAATTGCAATAAATTGTGCTAGAATAAGTAGCGGTTTCTTTTAACAAAAATTATGGACAGGAGTGTTTTTGTGAAAAGGTCTTATGAAATTGATATGTGCAACGGCCCCTTGTTGGGAAAAATGTTGCTGTTTGCTGTTCCTTTGATGTTATCCGGCATTTTGCAGCTGCTGTTTAATGCGGCGGATATCATTGTAGTGGGACGGTTTACCGGCAGTGAGGCACTGGCCGCAGTAGGTTCTACCGGTTCTCTGATTAACCTGCTGGTAAATGTCTTTATGGGACTTTCTATCGGCACCAATGTACTGGTGGCAAAATATTACGGAGCCAAGGATGAAAAAATGCTGAGTGATACGGTACATACTTCTGTACTTTTAAGCTTGGTATGCGGCGTTTTTCTTATTTTTTTAGGGATTTTGCTGGCTCGTCCTCTGCTTTCCCTGATGGGGACTCCGGACGATGTGCTGGATCAGGCTGTACTTTACATGAGTATCTACTTTGCAGGGATGCCGGTCAACCTGCTTTACAATTTTGGTTCGGCGATCCTTCGGGCGGTGGGAGACACCAAACGGCCTCTTTATTTTTTGTTGATTGCCGGTATTATCAATATTATACTGAATCTGTTTTTTGTGATCGTATTCCATATGGGAGTTGCAGGAGTTGCCTTGGCGACGATTATTTCTCAGGCTGTTTCCGCGGTATTGGTGCTGTTGTGTTTAATGCGCAGCGACGGTATGTACCGGGTAGATCTCAAAAGTCTGCGGCTTCATAAGCACATTATTTTTCAGATTATCCGGATTGGAGTTCCCGCGGGGATGCAGGGGGCGCTGTTCTCTATTTCCAATGTGTTGATTCAGTCTTCCATTAACTCTTTCGGTTCTGTTGTAATGGCGGGGAATACCGCCGCCTCTAATATAGAGGGCTTTATTTATACCTCTATGAACGCGATTTATCAGACTTCTTTGAGTTTTACCAGCCAGAATATCGGCGCCCGGAACTACCATCGGATTGGGCAGATTTTAAGAAGAAGCTTAGGGATTGTTGTGGTAATCGGACTTTCTTTAGGCGCATTGGCTCTTTTGTTCTCTCACCAGCTCCTCGGAATCTACTCTTCCGATCCGGAAGTTATCCATTACGGAATCATGAGGATGGAAGTGATCTGTCTGACTTATTTCACCTGCGGAACGATGGATGTTTGCTGCGGCAGTATGCGTGGTATGGGATATTCGATCCTGCCCACCATTGTTTCTCTCACTGGAGCATGCGGACTGCGTATTTTATGGATTGTGACTATTTTTGCGTGGGATCCTACTTTGTTTGTGCTGTATTTGTCTTATCCAGTTTCTTGGATTATTACCACTGTGGCTCATTTAGTATGTTATTTTTATGCCAGACGCAAACTGAATAAGCAGGCAAAAGAAGAGACTGTAACGTCGGCTTCTTAATTTAAAATTTTTCTAAAGTCTGATGTTTCTCAAACTATAGCGGCAAAAATCCTGCCGCTATAGTTTTTTTGATTGGTTGAGGTTAATAAAAAACAGAAATTTAGCGTTTCGTTTTACAACAAATCACTTTCTTTCGGAGGAAGAAGGAAACTATGCGGGGAACCGCCCCGCACGCGGCCTACTTTTGTTCGCTCAAAAGTAGGCAAAAGAGCTTCACTCAAACGCCGTGAAGGCTTGGTGTGGGGCTAACAAGTGTTCCCCTAACCATGTTAAGAAGGGAAAATTCCGTTTATCCCTCGTGCTGGCGGCTATTTTGGCTGAAACTGACATTTTCCGTTGTACTATGTTAGGAGGCAACTTTTTAGACCCACTCCAAGCCCCCGCGGCGACTGAGCGGCGCCTTTTTCCTCAATTTTGGGCGAGCAAAATTGAGCCGGGGTGTGGGGGGCGGTCCCCCCACAAACGGAGTTTAGAACCCATAGGGTTCTGCAAGTTAAATTTCTGTTTATACAATCATTTCTCCTCAATTAGCAAAAAATGATGGTGTTTTTTATGACAGCATTAGATAAGATGATTTACAAAAAACGGACAAAGATTGATAGAATTTTAACGAAAAAGAATTTGCAATAAAAATAAAAAATGTTAAAACTTACAAAAATTTCTTGACTTTGATTTTGCAAACGGATAGAATAAACCATGTATGAATGAATAGTAAACTTCATAAGAACAAAATAGAAACAGGTGAAGAAATGGCGATTCTAAAGAGCAAAAAATCCCTTCATGGCGTTACCGTGCCTCACCGCAAACATACGGAAAACAGCCAGTCGGTTTTGATGAACAAGGCGGATCAAATCCGTATCCCTATGCAGCAGCATATGGGCGCTCCCTGCGTTCCCCTTGTGAAAGCAGGGGATCGGGTGCTGTTGGGGCAGAAAATCGGGGACAGCGGCGAATTTTTTTCCGTACCGATTCACGCTTCCTGCTCTGGCACAGTGACTGGGATTGAAGATTATCAGACCATCAACGGTATGAAAACAAAGCTGGTAGTCATTGAGAACGACCATCAATACGAAGCCAGTCCCGAGGTGGAGAAGCCCAATATTCGGGGAAGAGAGGATTTTCTCAAGGCAGTTCGGGAATCCGGCCTTGTGGGGCTAGGAGGAGCTGGTTTTCCGGTTCATGTCAAACTGGGATACAAGGACATTGATTTGATTGACAAACTTGTAATCAACGCGGCGGAGTGCGAACCTTACATTACGTCCGACTATCGGGAATGCTTAGAAAATCTCGACTCGGTTTTAGACGGTATTGCCGCAGTGCAGAAATACCTGAATATCAAAGATGTTTATTTCGGCATTGAGGCCAATAAG
>CALWNT010000046.1 GCA_944382885.1 uncultured Clostridia bacterium
ATAAAAGCCCAAGGAGGGATTGGTCAGCCAGTTGCTCCCCTTATTGTAGCTTAGGCACGAGATGGAGAGAAAGCCGGACTGGCTGCCCGGCTTTCCTGTCCAAATTTATTGTAATAGGAGGGAAACCAATGAAACCAAAAGCTGCCCTTAAAATTGCGGTAGATATCTTGATGACGCTTGGCCTGCTCTTTTTAATGGGCTACCAATTCTGGGGAGATGTAGCCCATGAATGGGTAGGAGCTGGAATGTTTTTGCTGTTCCTTCTGCATCATATTTTGAACGGGAATTGGTACAAATCCCTCTTGAAAGGCCGGTATACTCCCTCCCGCATCTTTCAGATAATTGTTGACCTATTGGTGTTTCTTGCTATGATTGGCCTGATGGTCAGCGGCATTATGCTCTCGAACCATGTTTTCAGCTTTCTGAATATTCATGGCGGCATGTCTTTCGCACGCCTCACGCACATGGTAGTATCCCATTGGGGCTTTGTTCTGATGGCGCTGCACTTGGGGCTGCACTGGGGCATGTTCATGGGACTGATTAGAAAAGCGCTGAAGCTGCGGCAGACATCCCATGTACGCAAGATCCTGCTTCCCGTTTTGGGAGCGGGAATCGCAATCTATGGACTGGTTGTGTTTATTCAGCGTGATTTACTTACCTACATGCTGTTGCAAACTCAGTTTGTATTCCTGGATTTTGGCGAATCGATTCCGTTTTTCTATCTGGACTATTTGGCGATGATGGGCACTTTCATTTTCCTCGCCTATTCTGTTTCCGCGCTGCTGCGGAAGATACAGACCAAAAAAAGAAAATGCACCCAAAACTTCATAATATCATAAGACAAGGAGGTTTCAAATGAAAAGGTTATCTGTTCTCTGTTTGGCGACGCTGTTATACATTGGGATGTTGGCTGGGTGTGCATCTGAGGAGAGAACTGTTACATCAGAAAGTAATTCCTCACAAACCAGTTCACCAAACGCCGAGATGTCCCAGTCATCGGAAACAAGTGATGGTACGTCAGAAGAGACTCCAGCTGGCACGCCGACCGTATATATGACTGCCGATATCAGTGCGGAAGGGATGATGGCTGTTTACGAGGCATTGGGAGCATCCCCCTTCGGGAATATTGCGGTTAAGCTTTCCACGGGGGAACCGGGAAGCAATTATCTGCGGCCGGAACTCATCGGTGATCTGGTGCAGTCTTTTGATAATCCTACAATCGTGGAGTGCAATACCGCTTATGGCGGCCAGCGGGCTAATACGGCTATGCACTATCAGGTGGCGGAAGACCACGGCTACACCGCGATTGCCGATGTGGATATCATGGACGAAAACGGGTCTATGACGCTGCCGGTTACCGGCGGCAGCAATCTGACCGAAAACTTTGTGGGCGCCAATTTTGCCAACTACGATTATTATGTTGTTCTTTCCCACTTCAAAGGTCACTCCATGGCCGGTTACGGTGGAGCAATCAAAAACATCTCCATCGGCATTGCTTCTTCGGAGGGCAAAGCCCATATCCATTCCGGCGGCACCCGCGGCCGCATGTGGGGCGGTGACCAGGACGCTTTTCTGGAGAGTATGGCGGAGGCGGGAAAATCCGTTGTAGATTATCTGGATGGAAATATCCTGTACATCAATGTGATGAACCGTCTGTCAGTAGACTGTGATTGTGACGGCAGCCCGGCGGAACCGGATATGCACGATATCGGTATTCTGGCCTCCTTTGACCCGGTGGCGTTGGATCAGGCGTGTGTTGACCTGGTTTACTCTGCGGAAGATGGGGGTTCTCTCATTCAGCGAATCGAATCCAGAAATGGTTTGCACACACTGGAGCACGCTGAGACAATTGGACTTGGCAGCCGGGACTATGAACTGATAAGCATCGATGAATAGAGGCAAGAGCATCAAATAACAGCCTAGTTCTCTGATGGCAGAGCAATGGCAGTGAAGTTTGGTGCGCCACCAAAACGATATGGTAAAGTTGGCGCCGGACGTCAATAAAATCGAGAGACAATAAATTATTTATAGCATTATTTTGGAGGAAGTGTGAATGATGAAAAAGAAGATTGGAAATACGCTGGCATTGTATCCCACCCCCCCTCGTGGTGGTTGGCGCCATGGTAAACGGAAAGCCTAACTGGCTGTTGGTAGGGCATTTAGGAATTATGGGCCATGACCACGTGATGGTCAGTTTAGCCAAAGCCCATTATACCAATCAGGGTATTAAGGAAAGCAAAAAGCTGTCCATCAATATTGTGGACGAAGGGCTGCTTCCCCAAGCGGACCGTTCCGGCTGTGTCAGCGGCAGCAAAGAAGATAAATCGAGGCTCTTTGACTTTATGCTTGCTGATGGAGGAGTTCCGATGATTACCGATGCGCCGGTAGTGATGGAATGCAGCGTGGAAGATATTTATGAAACAACAGGATTTGACAACTTCATCTGCACCATTGACAATACCTATGCAGAGGAAAATGTGCTGACTGAAGACGGCAAACTGGATTACCGCACTCTCAAGCCGGTTCTGTTTGAGATGCCCACCTATGAGTACCTAAAGACTGGTGATGTGATTGGTAAATGCATGTCCTTTGGAAAATAGGGTTCGTGGACTGTGGTTTACACATGCAAAATTCCGAAGATAGGAGGCAGAAATCGATGAAAAACAATGAGGGAAAATTGGAGTGCGACCGCCCGCTGATCATTTCCTACTCCTATTCGGGAAATACCCATCGAATTGCCCAGACAATCCAGAGACTGACCAATGGGGATTGGAGTGAAATCTATCCGTGGCAGCCTTATCCGATGGCATTTCCGGAATTGTTGGAACAGGTGAAGAGAGAGGTTCAGTCGGGATGTAAGCCCCAACTACTTCCTGGCTTTAATCTACCAAAGCCCTATCAAGTCATTTTTATAGGTTCACCTAATTGGTGCGGAACCATTGCTCCTCCACTGGCCTCGTGGCTTTACAGAAACGACTTATCCGGAAAAATTCTTCTCCCGTTTTATTCTCACTGCGGAGGAGTTCCTTGTGACTTTAGACGGGATATTTTCCGGCTGTGTCCAAGGGCGGATGTCCGCGAAGCATTAAGTGTCATAGGTGATGGAGGAGAAGCGTTGTCGGAGATACTTCGCAAATGGCTCATACAGACAGGGATAATGGAATCCCGGGCATTTCATGCTGGTTAGGAAAAGGTGTTTTTATGATTCATGAAGTGATTTCATTATGTAAAGAGAGAGATGTCACACTGACAAGTTACATCCACGATCAATCGGAGCAAGGAAAATTCCAGATTGAAAAGCGCCCCGCAATTATCATCATGCCGGGTGGCGCCTATTCCTTTCTTTCCGATACTGAAGGCGAGCCGGTAGCACTGACCTTTCTGAAAGAAGGGTACAATACCTTTGTACTGCGTTATTCGGTGGGGGACGCCTGCACCTACCCGGAAATTTTAGAAGAGGTATCGCTGGCTATCTGGCAGGTGCGTTCCCACGGGGAGGAATGGCATATAAATCCCAATGCGATTGTGGTTATGGGTTTTTCGGCGGGCGCCTGCCTTGCAGCTATGTCTGCTACCCAGTGGAACACATCCGGTTTGGCGGAGCGTCTGGGCCTTACTCCGGAAGACGTCAAGCCCAATGCCGGCGTGATTGCCTACGCCCCCTGGGATAATACCAATACCATCCAGAAGAATCCCAAATTCTACAATCCAGAGGCTGCAAGGATTGCGAGAGATTGTACGCCCGAACTGGACTTTATCAACTATGCTGGTCCTCACATGCCGCCTCTGTTTATCTGGCATAACCGGTACGATAAGTACGTCCCCGCTATCAATCCCGTCATGATCGCTGGCAAGATGATCGAGTATGACCTTCCCTTTGAGCTCCATCTCTTTCAGGGCGGCGAGCACGGGATGTCTGTATGCAATCATCTAAGCTCTTACAACGAGAATGCAAAAAAACTCAATGAGGATGCTCCCAACGTCGGTATGTGGGTGCCAATGTGTGTTAATTGGATCAATAGGTTGTTTCATATTTAGAAAATCTGCAGTATACACAGATTGGAAATTCAGATTGAAGGATTCCCGTATCTGTATAGAATGCATGGCTTTGGCGATAGGGAAAAGGGTCAGTACAGCAGAATCCTGAATGAGAAATATTGTCATGCGGACGGAAAACACCTGATTTTATAAAGGAGGGAAGGACGGATGGAAATTCTCAGAAGGGAGTTTATTTATCTTTGGTATTACTTTACTGTCCAGTTGGAACAGATTCTCGGCTGGTGGGTACTGGGAATGGTGATTGGTTCCGCAGTCTCCGTTTTCGCCAAAGACTATATTCATCGTGCTTTCCGCTCCTTGCAGGGAAAACGGTTGGGAGTTCTGGGTATAGTCGCGGCCAGCGCACTGGGCATTGCGTCTCCGCTTTGCATGTACGGCACAATCCCTATCGCCGCCTCCTTTTCTCGTGGAGGCATGAAGGACAGCTGGTTGGCGGCCTTTATGATGTCTTCTATCCTGCTGAATCCACAACTCATTATTTACAGTGCGGCGCTGGGAGGAACTGTCCTAACTGTGCGCATTGTTTCCAGCTTCCTTTGCGGCATTGTTGCAGGCATACTCATTCTCTTTTTTTACAAGGACAAGCCTTTCTTTAATTTTTCCGGGTTTGACGAGCCGAAAAGCCGGGATATCGATCCGAATCTTTTGGTGCGCTATCTAAAAAATCTCTGGAGAAATGTAAAAGCAACAGGACTTTATTTCCTCATAGGTATCCTGCTTTCCACTCTCTTTCAGCGGTATGTGACGGCAGAAACTATGACGGCCCTGTTCGGTGGAAATGAGGCGCTGGGTGTCCTGATGGCCGCAACCATTGGCGTCCCCCTCTACGCCTGCGGCGGCGGAACCATCCCATTGCTGCAGCAATGGCTATGGGACGGTATGAGCGTGGGAAGCGCTGCTTCCTTCATGCTCACCGGTCCTTCCACCAAAATCACCAATTTGAGCGCTTTGAAAATTGTTTTGGGGATCAAGCGATTTCTATTGTACCTAGCTTATGTGATGGTATTTTCAATAATTACAGGACTGATTGTGAACCTGATTCTATAAATTGTACTGCTATAGAAGAAATTTAGCGAAAAAATAGCCAAAATGGAGTGATGTGGATATCCGAGGTGCTGATAGTGCTACTAATTCACGGTTTTCGGTTATCTAGTTGTAGCATTTACGAGAAGATATCAAATAGTTTCCTAAAATTAAGAGGAGTAATTTCAAAAAATATTTATAGCTGGAGATGATAATGCGAGTGAAGTGATTATTTTAAAGCGAAACGATCCAGATGATTCCTTCTATAATTCCATTCTCTCACAGCTTTCATCTCGTAGGCAGATGTCCAAATCATTACGGGAAACGGAACAAAAAGCGGTTTCTAAAAAAGGGCGCACTACCCCCTTGTATCTTGAGGGCTTGAAATTGACCCGTTTGGGGTTTCGTCAATCTATCTATGAACCTGCCGGAAACTTCTACACTTCCGTGGGCGGGGAAAAAGGGTGGTAAACGCAAAAAAGCGGAGTTCCCAGCCTGAAAAATCAGGTGAAAACTCCGCTTAGTCGGATTATCTATGGATTTCTGTTTGGACATCTACGGTAAAACCGTTTTTCGGATTTTGCTTCAAAAAGCCCGCAAACCCGCATGAATACTAAGAAAAAAGGGTTGACATCTTTTTTGTCAACCCTTCATGGTGCCGGTGGCCGGACTCGAACCGGCACGGTATCGCTACCAACGGATTTTGAGTCCGTCACGTCTGCCAATTCCATCACACCGGCGACGATATATATTATACTAGGAAATTTTTCGTTTGTCAACACTTTTTTTGCTTTTGCAAATAATTCTTTTAATAGAGATAATCTAATAGAGATAATCTTACAACTCAAACAAGAGGAAGGGAAAACACCCTTCCTCTGCTTTTCTTAGTTGTGTTCTTCATGATGATGCTCACATGGAACTCCAACAGACTGGAGCTTGCCTTCCAAATATGCCTCTACAGCCGCTTTGGAATCCCCGGAAGCGCCTAAGACCACTTCCACTCCGCGAGACTGGAAAATTTCAGATGCATGTACACCCATTCCACCGCAGATCACAACAGAAACATTCTGGTCGGCAAGAAAGTTGGGCAGAAAGCCAGGCTTATGTCCCGGATTTTTGACATCCTCCACTGACTCAATTCCTTTTTCATTGCAGGTGAAGATCAAAAAATTTTGACAGTGTCCGAAATGTCCGGTCACTACAGTCCCTTCACTGGCGACAGCAA
The DNA here is from genome assembly GCA_944382885.1 of uncultured Clostridia bacterium. GTDB lineage: Bacteria > Bacillota > Clostridia > Oscillospirales > Ruminococcaceae > Massiliimalia. Next base: position 6,308 of record CALWNT010000046.1, read on the forward strand.
TTTTTTTCATAGAAACATCTCCTGTTTGAATTAGACTCTATGTTTATCATAGTCATTTTTTCAAAAATGTCAAATATTATCGTGTGATATTCTTCAGCCATCGTTTTGTGCGGTAACGCCAAGTAGTCAGAGGAATTTTGATG
>CALWNT010000047.1 GCA_944382885.1 uncultured Clostridia bacterium
TATCGGCTGGCAGATCGACAATGAAATTTATGAGGTCAACGACGGCTGTTTTTGTCCTCACTGCCGCCAGAAATTCGCCGAAAAACTAAAAGAAAAATTCGGTTCTATTGAGCAGTTGAACCAGAGCTGGAACCTCAATCTGTTCAGCCAGTGGTACGACAGCTTTGAGGATATCCCTGCGCCCAGCCATGCGTGGCACAATCCCCATTTGATTATGGAATGGAACATCTTCCAAAATGAAAGCCATGTGGACTTTGTCGGTATGCAGGCGGATCTTCTTCATCAGTATACCAAGGTTCCGGTGGGGACCGATACCATGCCTTTCAACGGCATCAATTACCGGGATATGCTGCAAAAGCTGGATATCGCCCAGTTCAATCACTATAATACGCCGGAAAATCTCCATGCCTGTGCATTGTGGTTTGATTATCTGAGAACACTGAAAGACCGTCCATTTTGGAACACGGAAACAGCTACCTGCTGGAATGGTTCCGTCTCTATTGGGCAGTCCATTAAACCGGAAGGATATAACCTTGTCAACTCCTGGATTCCCATTGCCTTAGGCGGGGAAGCCAACATGTACTGGCTCTGGCGCACCCACTGGGCCGGTCACGAGCTGATGCACGGCGCCGTCATCGACACCTCCGGACGTCCGATGGTCACCTTCGGGGAAGTGCAGGAAGTGGCTTCCTCCTACCAAGAGGCATCGGAACTCATTACCAAATCCAAGGTCTCTACTGAGGTCGCTCTTCACTTTACTTCCTTAAACTGGAATATGTTCCAAACCCAGCCGATTCTGGACGGTTTTCAATACCTGGATACCCTGACAGAACAGTTTTATAAACCCATGATTGACAGTGGCCTCCGGCCGGATGTGATCGACTCAGAGCAGGAACTCTCCTCTTATCGCCTGATTTTTTCTCCTCTGATGATGACGCTGGAAGACCGTGGGCTGGAGAAACGAATCGGAGATTGGGTGAAAAACGGCGGTACCTGGATCGTCGGCCCTCTTTCTGATATCCGCAACCAAAACGGTACCAGATATATGGACCGCTATTTTGGCATCCTAGAAGAACTTACGGGAGCAAAATGGCTTTACGGTATCCCTGATCAGGAAGGCCGCATGGAAACCAGCTGGAAAGATGGCTCCGTGTTCCAGGGAGACAAGTGGTACGATGTTTTTGAAGAGGAAAAGGACAATACCCTGGCGGTTTATACCAAAGGGCACAGCGCCATTGTTGGAAAAGCATCTGTCATCTGCCGCAAGGTCGGAAAAGGACATGTAGTGATATTGGGGACGATTCCCTCTGAGGAGGACATGAAAAAAATCATTTCCATCGGCTGTGAGCTTTCCGGCGTCATCCCTCTTGAAACCCAGGGAAGCGTATTGTCCTCTGTGCGAAAAGGGGAGAAAAATGGCCTGATTCTGATAGAATATGGAAACCGGCCGGCTTCCTGTCAGCTGCCTAACCCCATGAAAAATGTGCTGACCGGAGAAATCTGCTCCGGCACCCTTCAGCTTTCCCCTTACGAAGTAGCGGTATTGGAAGAAGAATAGTTGGTAAAATGGCTCTTTCTGCCAAATCAATGTGGTTTTTATTCTGATTAAGATGAATCTATGATAAAACAAGTTCGCTGAACAATTATAATCGATAAGATAAGAGGAGAAACGAGTATGGACAGACAACAATACTTAAACCAGAAACGATGGGGAATTTTTACCCACTATCTTGCCGTGCCAGCCGGAGACGGTACAGGTGATTACTGCTCCGCAGAAGACTGGAACGACAGAATCAATCATTTTCAGCCCGACCTTTTGGCTGAACAGCTTTCCAAAACCGGTGCGGACTACTTCTGTATCACCATTGGTCAAAATTCCGGGCATTATCTCTCTCCCAATCCGGTCTATGACCGCCTCACCGATATTACCCCAAGCAAATGCTCCCAAAGAGATCTGATAAACGATATCGCGGACGCCTTGTCTCCTTACGGGATTGACCTGTGGGTCTATCTGCCTTCCGGAGCGCCCTGCGCAGAAATGCAGGCGGTCCAAAAGCTGGAGTGGGAATCTGATCATACCAAGGAACTTGGTCCCGATGGATCTCCTACTGCCGGAAAACGCCTTGCCTCTTTCCAGAGAAAATGGGAATCTGTTATCCGGGAATGGTCTTTGCGTTGGGGTGATAAAGTAAAAGGATGGTGGATAGACGGCTGTTATTTCCCGGAAGACATGTATTACTTCCCGGAAGAACCCAATTTTTATAGTTTAGCCTCTGCACTGCGTGCCGGAAATCCCGATGCGGTAGTTGCTTTCAATCGGGGATTGGATTTTCCCTTCTCGACGATGTGCGAATATGACGACTTTACCGCAGGGGAAATTGGAGAACAGCTTCCGATTCCCTCAGGCCAAGATCTGCAAAAGCTCAAAGGAAAAAGGCTGCATGGATTTTCCTATTTAGGAGACACTTGGGGAAGCGGCTCGCCAAGATTTCCGGACGAGTTGGCAATTGGGTACAGTAAGTTAATTCTTCAAAAAGGCGGAATGATGACTTGGGATATCCCCTTAAAGAAAAACGGTGAGATTCCGGATGCGTTTTTAAAGCAACTGACTAAAATCGGCGCCGCTTTAAACCAGTCTAAATAAGCTTGCAGCTGCCGATAAAAAGAAAGAAAGGGGACTGAAATTTTGTTTCAGTTCCCTTTCTTTCTTTTGCTTTCTACTTGATCCCGCTTTGGCAGGTTGACAATAAAAATTCCGGTACAGACCAGAAGAAGCGCTCCTAAATTTTTCAGATTCCACAATTCTTCACCTAATATTACCGCAGAAAGGAGTGCTCCAAAAATGGGGGTCAAAAAATTGTAAACACTTATTTTTCCAACCGGATGATACTTGAGAAGCAAGGTCCAGAGCACAAAAGCCACAGCGGAAAGCAGCGCCAGATAAATCAGAAGGGCCACTCCCTTTGGCGAAACTACCGTCAGTCTTCCGCCGGACAAAATTCCGATCAGGATCAACGCGCCTCCCCCAATCAAAAGCTGATATCCTGTGATTGTAACCGGATCTCCGGTTTGGGCGGCTCGCTTGCTGATTAAAGAGCCCACCGCAAAAGAGCCGGCGGAGAGCATCATAAACCCCTCGCCGAAAAAAGAAAAGCCGCCCAACGCGTCCCCGCCGGAAAGATTTAACAGCACCACGCCGCCAAATCCAGCCAAACATCCTACCGTCTTAGAAACAGTCAGCCTGTCATTCTGACAGAAGAAGTGGGCTAAAATCACAGCGATAAAGGCGCCCGTAGCGCTTAAAATCGCCCCTTTCACCCCGGAAGTGTTGGAAAGCCCAATATAAAAAAGCAGATACTGAAGCCCTGTCTGAATCAGCCCCAAGAGAGAAATGATGCCGATATTCTGCCTGGTCGGATGAATCCATTTTCTGCTGGAAATGATTCCCGCCAAAATGGTAAAGATTCCTGCCATAAAAAAGCGGTAACCGGCAAATAAAATTTTAGCGGAACTGTCTTGTGAAGGGATTGCAAACCATTCATATCCCAATTTAATGCAGGGAAAGGCGCTTCCCCAAAGCAAGGTGCAGATCACCGCCAGCAGCAGAATAATGCTCGTCTGATTCCATTTGTTTTTTCTCTTTTCCAATCTTTTCTCTTCCTTACCTCAATCTATTGTCAAATACTCAAAGAAACCGAAATGCTTCCATCTGTAACCAGGAACCATCTCCTGTCCTGATCCAAGCAAATACCTGAGCAGAAAATCCTAGGAAAAATAAAAGGCATATTTCTCCATTGCATCCATCAAAGCCTTGACATTTTCCAAAGGCGTGCCCGGATAAAGTCCAAAAATCATCATCAATCCTCCGGCAGGGTCTCCCAAGGCGGATACCTCATACCGAATCAATTCCTCAATCTCAGCAGGAGTACCGAAGCGGGTCACCTTTTGCCGGTCAATGTCCAGGTCGATACAGAGCTTTCCTCGATAACGATCTCGAATCCAATCCACGCCGTTGACCAGATCCTGCAGATTCAGTACCTCCACGCCGCTTTCCACCAAATCGTCCGCCAAACTGCGGATATCTCCGTCCGAATGCATGTGGACAATGGTATCGCTTTCAAGCGCCCGCTTCATCAATCTCTGGTAACTTGGTTTGATATATTTGCGGAATTGTTCCGGAGAGAGCATCGGCCCAACCTGCATTCCCAAATCCTCTGCAAAGGTCATCATGTCGACTCCCATATTCAGATAGCGGTCCACGATATACTGATTAAACTCTTCCACGATTCCAATCAGCTGCCAAAGTCTTTCTTCTTCATCTACCATATCAAACAACAGATTTTCATATCCCCGAATGTCACAAAGCTGTAAAAAAGTATGGCCGTGCCGAAGCCCTGCGCTGAGAAAACCTCCCTGGGACCGTTTCTGCTCAAAAGCAGCTTTTTCTGCTTCCCAGTTTATTTTGCCAATCCCCATACATTGAGAAGGATCTGGGGCTTTCCAAGAGGCAAAGGATTCCCAATCTTCCAAGGGATGCCCTGTCACCGTTCCGGTCAGACCATCATCAACCGTCTCCCACCGGCAGCCGAAATCATCCACATAGGGGGTATCTTTTCGGGCCACCAGATGATAATTGGGAACATAAACACCCTCCGGCCTGTGAAAATCGGGAAACAAAAAGGGATGGGCTTCCATTAAATCAAACAGTTTTTCCTGAGGATAATGATGCCAACAGGAGTCATTGATGGCAAAGACCATGGGAATAAAGTCCGGATGGTCAAACCGGCAGGCTTTTTGGATGCTTTCTTCATAAATCGTCATTTGATCTGATCTTCCCCTTTTCTAAATCGTATGTTCGGTACGTTTGATAATCTGTTCCTGAATCGCGCTGCTGAGCATTACAAAATGATCTGAAAAACCGCCTACCCGCACGATAATATCCTTATGCTGTTCCGGATGAAGCAAAGCGTCCTTTAACAGCTCCCCATCTACCACATTGACCTGAAGCTGACATCCTCCCTGCTCTAGATAGGTTTCCAGCAACGCCTGCACTTTTTGACGGTTTTCTTCTGTTTTAAAGTTGACTGGGTCCAGCCTTAAATTCATGACACAGGTGCCCGCGCATTTTTCCTGGGGCAAAGCGAGGGTCGCCATCATGGACGAGGTGGGGCCCTGGGTATCCGTTCCCTGCATCGGCCCGGCGGAATCCACCGTGGCCTCTCCGGCGACGCGGCCGTCCGGCGTAGCTCCTACCTTTTCCCCACAGGTGATCCAATCTACCCACAAAATCACTGCCGGCATAAAACGGCCCTGATAGTCTTCATTTCCTCTCCAAGTGTGATGCTTCATCACTTCCTCAAAAGCGGTACCCATCAAATCTCTTGCGATCTCTTCCACTTCTTCATTTTCGTTTCCGAACTTTTCCACCCCTTTACAGGCGGTGAAGACCTTTCCATATCCCTGAAAATTGTGGATCAGACCATCCAAAAGCTCTTCTTTCGTCAAGCCCAGTCTGCCGTCGTAAAGCTGTTTGATCGTATACATGGAGTTTACGGCATTGGTTCCTCCGTAAATATTGGTAGAATCAAAATTGTACTGACTCCCCCCTTGGAAAAATCCCTTCCCATGAGCAAGACACCCTCCGGAGAAAAGGCTTCTGAGGGTATTGGACTGGTTTTCTCCCAGGGAAAATTCCCGCAGTCGGATATTCCCCGCCAGCTCCTCCAGCGTAGAACTTAGATCACATTTATACTGATTGTAAAATTCCTCATAACTATCACAAGAAAGCAGGTGATTATAGAGGGTATGCTCAAAAACATCCAGCATATTATAGGCTACCCAAGTGGAATTGCAGGTACTTTTCCCCTGTACCATCACCTCGGAGCAGCCGCCGAATACATAGTTTACCGCGTCATGGTAAGGAATTCCGAAATCTTTTGTAAGGCCGTCAAGATAGATGCTTTCATTCACCAAAGCGGGATGGCTAAAGCCCTTTCCTAAATTATACAGCACCGCATCCCAGATAAACTGCGGCATATCCTCCCGGACGCGCAAAGACAAATTGGGCATCCGCAGTCCCCGCACCGCAATAATGGCAGCCAGCGTTAAATCGTTATAGACCGCTTTTCCTTCCTCATCTGTTCCGCCGATGGTGGTATGTACCGCTCCCGGATGTCCGATATAGGTATCCAGATTGCGAAACAGTTCCGTAAAGAGGGAAATTGCCTCCTCTTTCGAGGTAAGTCCTTTTTCCAAATCCTTTTCATAAAAGGGATACAAAAGCGCATCAATTCGACCCGGCTCGTAGTTAGTAAACATCATGGTGAGATCCATCGCAAGATAGGCTTCATAAAAGCTTTCCGGCTTTGATTGAGTAAGCTTTTGCAAAGCGCAAGCCATTCGCTGAAAGGAAGGATCCGCTTCCGCGAGAGAAGAGACATAGGACGCCCCGCGGCGCAGATAAATCATTACCCCTTCTGCGACTTCTGCCATCCCTTCCAGGAAATTCCGCTTCCTCACGTCATGCTCCTGAGCAAGACGTTCTGTAATGAGTTTTTGATAGCCGACAAACCCATGCTCCAGCACAAAGGGAAAATCGGGGATAAAGTGAAGCCCGCCGTGCAGATAGCGATTGGGGGCTGCCAACGTTGTTGCCGCTTCTGCATTCTGTAAAAACAGCTCCACCATTCTGCTCTCCACGATGTTCTCACACAAAGGTTCCAGCTTTTTCATTTTTTCCAAGTCAAAACGGGGTTCGCCGCTGGCCACAAAACGAAAACCGAAGTCCTCTTCGTCGTCCCCGGGAATTGTTTGATCAATGGAATACTCCACCCCCGCAAACAGATTCTGTCCGTGGGATAACTCCGGCAGCGGCAGTGTCTCCAACGCCCAGCGGGTCACCCTTGCGGCCCGTCTGTCCGGAGTATCATTGAGGTTTTTGTAGTAAAGGGCCGCCGAATAGAGCCCATATTTTTTTAAAAATCTCGCCTGTCCGGAAATAGCCCGTTCCTCTCCTAACTCTTGGCGTAAATACTGATCCATCATTTCGATTCCTCCATTTCTCCGATTATGGGAGTCCAAGTAGATGATTCCGTTGTAACTCTGTTACATCGCTTTATCTGATCTGTTGATTCCAGGACCGGATCTGTTCTTGGGTAGGCAGTTCATAAACCGGCATATCCTCCGCTCCAAACCGGGTTCCTTTTCCCTTCCCCAAAAGGTGATAGGGCATAATCTGAATCCCTCCGTCGCTGTCGGAATCTGGACAGCGCAAAGATTTCGCCAGTTGTTTCAATGCTCTAAAATGCTCTTTTCTGTCATTCAGCCCCGGAATTACCGGGCACCGCAGCCGGATGGTTTTCCCCATTTGATTTAACAGGGAAAGATTCTCCAAAATCAGCCGGTTGGATACCCCTGTATAGGAAATATGAAGCGTTTCCGACGTCTCTTTTAAATCAAAAAGGAAGAGATCCGTCCACTGCGCCAGTTCTCTAAGCTTTTCCGGAGAGCCGTATCCGCTGGTTTCCACACAGGTGTGGAGCCCCGCTTCCTTTGCCAACCGCAGCAGACGAGCCGTGAAATCCGGCTGCATCAGCGGCTCTCCCCCGGAGATGGTCATTCCTCCCCCGGATTTGCGGTAAAAGGCCCGGTCCCGCAACACGGTTTTCAGCACATCCTCCGCCCTTCGTTTTTCTCCGCAAAAAGACAGCGCTTTCGATGGACAACGGCTGATACACCTGCCGCAGGCAACGCAGTTTTCCCGGCTGATCTGATGAACGCCATCCAAAAATTCATGGCATCCTTTGGGACAGACCTCCAAACATCCCCCGCAGGACACACAGCTTTTTTCGTCATATTCCAGAATAGGGGAGGCCGTCAATCCTTCTGGATTATGGCACCACAGGCAGCGAAGGGGACATCCCTTCAAAAAAACTGTCGTGCGGATTCCCGGTCCATCATCCGTACAAAATTTTTGAATCTGAAATACTGTTCCAAGTTCGTTCACTCTTTTGCCCCTTCTCTTGGTCAAATCACTTTTATTATAGGCTTGACACCCCTTCTTGTAAATATTAGAATTAGAGTGAAAATAGTAAAATATTGAACTGGAGATTTTTCGATGAGTTATTATCCCATTTTTTACCCGATCCTGACGCCAAGAATCTCATCGCTTCCGATCTATGTCACCCAAATTTGCATGAATTTTCGGGAGGCCAATCCGATTGTCCGGCCAAATGGCCACGAGGATCATCAAATTTCCGTCTGCCGAAAAGGAAGTGGCATCTTTACCTGCAACGGCCAGAGCTACAAGATTATGCCTGGGGATATTTTCTATTTTGCCCCTTTTGTCCCTCACAGTTATTCCGCCCATTCTGAGGAGCCGTGGCTGGTGGATTTCGTCAATTTCCGTATGGGCAGCTCCTCTCTTCTTTTGGAAGACCGACATTTTGTCTGCCGTTCCGGAAATCCCAATTTTTCCCCCTGGATTCGTCAGATGTATCATCTGTTGGAAAGCCCGGGAATCTACCCTCAAATGGAAGCCTCCAAAATCCTTCATCATGCGGTGATTGAACTGGTTGAGGAGTACTGCCGGCTTTCTCCCGGCGGCGCCGCGCCAAAAGCCTCCCCTATCGATACCGTGATTCATTTTATGGAGGCAAATTTCAGTAAGGATATTTCTGCCGAAGAGCTGGCGGATCAAATCGGCGTTTCTGTTTCCTATCTCTGCCGTATTTTTAAAAACAGCTATCATCTCACCCCGCTTCAATATCTGATTCTGCTGAGAATCAGCAAGGCTAAGGAATACATGTCCCGCTATCCGGATAAAAGCATTCGCGAAATCAGCAGGTTATGCGGTTATCATGACAGCTCCTATTTTGGCGCTGAGTTCAAACGAATTACCGGCATGACACCGAAAACCTACCGCAATCTGGAGGGGCTCTCTTTCTCTCCGGAAAGGCCGGAATCCAAATAAAGCGGCGACTGATCCTATCACCTCTGTCTTTGAGACAGATATCATTGTGGATTCTTTTAGGCGACTAAAAATTCCAAACCATCGAAGGGAGAAATTTGAATGAAAACCATTGTCTGCCTGCTTGAGTTGACGTCGAAGGAAAAAGAACGGTTTCGTGCTGCCGCCGGGGAACATCCCATCTATTTTTTCTCTCGGGACGAGCTTTCCAATCCGGAATATCAGAAGCTGTTGTTTCAGGCCAATATGATCATCGGAAATCCTCCCCCAAAACAGATCCGCCATTCACCTCACTTAGAATTGCTTCAGCTTCAAAGCGCCGGTACAAATGCCTACTTACAGGATGTGCTTGGCCCGCAAACCCTTCTTACCAATGCCACAGGAGCGTATGGGCTGGCAATCAGCGAATATATGGTGGGAATGGTTTTCCAAATCTATAAAAAATCCGCACTGTATTATGAAAATCAACGGCAGAAACTCTGGAAAGACGAAGGAATGGTGCAGTCAGTTTTCGGCAAAACGGTTTTAGCAATCGGCGCCGGCGATATCGGCACCGAATTTGCCCGCCGAATGAAAGCCCTTGGCTGTTATACCATCGGCGTGCGCCGAAAAGACCGCTCCCCCTGTGAGGCTTTTGACGAAATCCACTTGATCGATGAGTTAGATTCCCTGCTTCCCCGCGGAGACATCATTTCCCTTTCTCTTCCCTCCACGCCCCAAACCCGTTTCCTATTAGACGACAGACGCTTCCATCTGATGAGGCCGGACGCAATCCTGCTCAATGTCGGACGGGGAGACGTACTGGATACCGATGCGCTGATCCACGCGTTAAACGAAAACCGGCTTTCCGCAGCGGCACTGGATGTCACGGATCCAGAGCCTCTTCCTGAAAATCATCCCTTGTGGGAGGCGAAAAACGTCTACATCACCCCTCATATTTCCGGTGGGGGACATCTAAAGGAAACCCGTCAGAAAATTCACGAAATCTGTTTTCGGAATTTATCCGCCTTTCTCTCTGGAAATCCTCTCTGTAATCTGGTAGATCTAACAACCGGATATAAAGCAAAATAACCTAAAAAAATCCCGGACGGAGAAACCGTCCGGGATTTCGCTGTATAATACGATAGAAACGTTGCGAAAATCGCCATCAGAGAGAAATGTTCCCTGATGGCGATTTTCTATGACAAGACAGAAAGGATAGGAATCGCAATGACACCAAGAGCAAGCAAAACGCAAAGCACAAGCGCGATAATCCGTTTCCCGATCATCTTCTCCTGTTTCACTGCCGTCGGGACAGCCGTTTTTCTTTTTTGTTTCTTTTTCATCCACCAGCAACCCTTTCGTCTTATTATTTTTCTTCCAAACCGTCGGCGCAGTCAGGCTTTTGAGGAACAATCAAAAATATTCCTCCATGCCCAAGTCGGCTATTCTAGCAGTTTTGCATTATGTTCTATTGTAAACAAATTTTTCTGCCCTGTCAAAAACAAAATCAAAAATTTCCATGAAAAAGCCGTGAACTAGAAAAATAGCCAAAGAAGAATATCCAGAAACATACAGGGCAAACTGAAAACAATAGGAAATCATGAAGCATCATTCTAAAAAGCCTGATTTCATCTATTACTATCTGTATCTGGAGATGAATCTATGAACATCACACCCAATGAATATAACGAAATGGCCAAAAAAGCCTCTCCCGGAACCAAGTCCTACAAAACAATTCCCGCGGCCTTTCTGGTAGGCGGACTAATCTGCACCCTAGGACAGTTGTTGAACAACGTATATATGGATGCCGGAATGAGTAAGGATACTGCCTCCACTGTGACCTCCATCACTTTGATTTTTGCCGCCGCCCTTCTGACCGGGCTGAATCTTTACAACAAAATTGCCAAATTTGCCGGAGCCGGAACACTTGTCCCGATCACCGGGTTTTCCAACGGAGTGGTCTCTCCCGCACTGGAATTTAAGTCCGAAGGGTATGTACTGGGATTAGGTGCCAAGCTATTCGTCATCGCAGGACCGGTCATTGTCTACGGCATTACCGCTTCTGCTGTTTACGGCGTGATCCTGTATCTATTTAAACTATATTAAGGGAGGCAGTCACTTTGTCACAGAGAATTTCCAAAGACACTATTCTGCTCACCAACGCCCCCAGTATCCTCGCGTCTGCGGCAGTGGTGGGGAAAAAAGAGGGAGAAGGCCCTCTGGCCCGCCACTTTGACATCATCTATGACGACACGACCTTAGGAGAAGAAACCTGGGAAAAATCCGAAAGCAAAATGCAGAAAAGCGCCGTCGAAAAGGCGTTGGAAAAGGCCAATCTCTCCAGCTCGGAAATCCAGCTGCTGTTTGCCGGAGACCTGTTAAACCAGTGTATCAGTTCTTCCTATGGACTCAGAGACTTCGACATTCCCTTTTATGGATTGTACGGAGCCTGCTCCACTATGACCGAAAGCCTGGGACTGGCCTCCCTCTTTGCGGATAACGGGCTTTTGGACTACGGCGTTGCCGTAACCTCCTCTCATTTCTGTTCTGCGGAACGCCAGTTTCGCCTGCCGTTAGAATACGGCGGACAGCGCCCGCCGACCAGCCAGTGGACGGTGACCGGATCAGGAGCGGCAATCGTAGGACAAAGCGGAAAACCTCCTTATGTGCGTGGGGTGACCATCGGAAAAATTATCGATATGGGAATCAAAGACATCAATAATATGGGGGCTGCCATGGCGCCAGCCGCCCACAACACGATTAAAACCTTTTTGCAGGATACCAACACCAGACCGGAGGATTACGACCTGATTCTCACCGGCGACTTGGGGAAAGTCGGCTCAGACCTGCTCATCGATTTATTAAAGCATGATCAGATTGACTTGAGCGGCGTCCACCAGGACTGCGGAAAGCTGATTTACGACCTAGAAGCCCAGGACGTTCACGCCGGAGGTTCCGGCTGCGGGTGCTGCGCCTCTGTCCTCTGTTCCTATATCCTCAAACGGATTCAGGAGGGTGTGCTCCATAACGTATTGGTCATCGCCACCGGAGCATTGATGTCTACCACCAGCTTTCAGCAGGGGGAAAGCATTCCCGGCATCGCCCATCTGGTGTATCTAAGCGATTCCAAGGGAAGCTGAGAGAATATATCAGAAAAGGAAAGGAGAGAATAGAGATTGATGGAATATTTATATGCCTTTTTGGTGGGAGGTCTGCTCTGTGCCATCGGGCAGGTGCTCATTGACTACACCAAACTCACTCCGGCCCGTATCTTGGTGGCCTATGTCGTCGCCGGGGTTATTTTAGGCGGAATCGGGCTTTACGAACCTTTGGTAGAATTTGCTGGAGCCGGCGCTACGGTTCCCCTCACCGGATTTGGCTATCTGCTCTCAAAGGGAGTAAAGGAGGCCGTGGCGGAAAAGGGCCTTTTAGGCGCTATGACCGGAGGTCTTACCGCCGCTGCCGCCGGAATTACCGCCGCTGTGGTATTCGGCTTCCTGGTCGCTTTGATCTTTAAGCCAAAGGATAAGTCTGTTTAACAACCCCACCAGATAAAATCAATCTGCTAACCATGCCGAAGCGAAAATTTCGCTTCGGTTTTTCACGTACCACAAGCAAAGTGAAGGCTTTCCTGTTTATCTTCATTTTGTGAAACGGTGAAATAGGAGAAGCATGATGATCCGAAAACACCATTTCGTTGGCAAGCTTGAATTACGCCGATATCTTTATTGTCACAAACCAAAATAAGATTTTTGTTTCATATAGCCATTTTTTCTCCACAATATCCATGATATAATTAAAATAGTAAAAAACAGAAAGCAGGAACAAAGAAACCATATTTCGTAAACCATAGGGGGGAATCCAAATGAAAAAACTATTCTCTGTCAAATTTCTGCTCCTTCTTTTTTTGGGGATCGTTTTGCTTGGCTTCCTGTTCTTTTGCTGGTGGTACGGTTTTTTCCCGGATATTGGAAAAACAATTACAAATTCCTATGATTTGGACAGTATCGAATTTATTGACGGTCGTCAAATTCTTTCCCCTGAAGAATACAATCGGGACGAATATGCCGATTTAAAACAGCAGATTCCCAAGATGACCACCAAAGCCCTGGTAGAAACTTATTATGAGGCGACACGTTGGGGAAGCGATTATAGTACAACGTATCCCTCTTGCAACAATTTAGAGCTAATTTTGACAGAGGGAAATCCCGCTATACAAAGTATCACGTCAGAGCTCTTAAAGCGAAAGAACGCCGGAAGGATTTTAATGAAAACCTATCAGAAGGCGCCTGTTTTAAAAACAGTCACTGATTACGGCGATCCCTATCTTTGGCCAAACAAGGTGGCTTTCGATTATCTGGAATTATTGCTGGCACAGGAAGAGATTCAGAAACATCTTCTGCCCTGGGAGAAAACTGAGCTTCAAGAATTAGCCGATCAAAAGCAGGCGGAAAAATTTTCAGAAGAAGAATACCCGCTTATCTATGCGAAGCAGAATTATCTGTATACCGATACCTATGGGCCATCGGAAATTTATGAGAAAGACGACATCTATCAATGGCAGTGGTCTGAAGAAAAACTGGAAGAACGGGCAAAGCCGTTCCTTCCTCTGCGGGAAGAAGCAGAACAGGAATAATTCCAGGGATTTCAAAAGGAGCTAGAAGCAAATGCTTCTAGCTCCTTTTATAAAGACAACGTGAAAAATTCTCCAAAACGCCGAAACCCTATCTTCTCCGCCAATTTCTGAGAAGCTTTATTTTGAATATCTGTGGACCACTGAGGACATTTTCCGCTCCTTATGATTTGTCTAACACAGAGGGCACAAGCATTTTGCGCATATCCATTCCCACGTTCAGCGGGAATAGTATTGATTCCGATTTCCTGCACCCTCTCACCTAGAAAGGGCATTCCCGGAGCATCTGTACAACTCACCAGTATCCCCTGTTTCATTACCCCGCAGCATAATCCCGCGTCCACCATGTTTTCAAAATACTCTTTTAGCCAATTCGTATTCCCGCAATTAGGATGAATCTGCATAAAAAACTCTAAATACTCAGGATATTGCGCTTTTGAGAGTAAAAATGCATCAGATTTTATTTCCATCGTAGGCTGATACAGATATTTTACACCATGAGATACTTCTGCCCCATAGATAGTTTTTAATTGTTTTTTCAATTCTTCTGAGGAAATTTCAGGAGTAACGTTTTTCAAATGCATAATGCCCTTTTTCGCAGATTCCCCATAGGAAATCAAAAGCCTTTTCTGATCCTTCCAGATCCACAAGGAGAGCAGTTTGGAATATCCATATTGTATGGCATCTCGTTCTTTCGAATAGAAAACATCACTCCCTTTTGAAAAACTGGATAGAATACTGTCTCTTCCAAGCCATTTTGAATAATAATCCAATGTGGCATTTCTATAGTCCATCGGTTTCCCCCATTCCTCTTTATTCTTGTTTTCCTGTTTTCTTCAAAAAGTATACGCCTAAAAGGATTAACACCGTTCCTCCTGTAATTAAAAGAACCCTTCGCAAGGAAAGGGGCGGAGCGACACTTCCGGGTGATCCGGCCGCCTCTTGGCCGTTGACTCCTCCGCCACCGCCGTCGGCCCAGGTTTCCGTTTCAGACTGAGGCATCGTCTGCTGTAAAATCTCCGTCACCTCCGGCACACGGTACACCTTTCCGTTAACAAGACCGGTAAAATCGGGACGGGAACCATAGGGAATCAGCAGTTCCTCTCCATCTTCGTTTTTACAATAATAAAAGGTGGTATAATAATTATCTGCAACGACATAACTGGAATCATAAACACTGTTTTTCAGCCCTTCTTCCTGTAAAACCTTTTCTAAAATAGCTTTTTTAGTAATATCTTTCTCTCCCGCTAACGCAGCTGCCTCGGGATTCATGGGATAGGCAAGGCCGGAAAAGGTAAGACCCGAGCCCTCGTCTCTGGCACTGGCCTCATAGCCGGTATCGGTAGGAATGACCCAGTAGCCGTTTTCTTCTGTAATTAGGGAAGACAGCTCCCCGGTTTCTTCATACTCCTTGACAAAATCGATTCCACCAAACGTATTTACCCAATAAGCGTTTTCTAAATCAAAATTCCCTAGGGGAGATTTCTGTTCCTCCGCTAAAAGGTCTACCGCCGTCCCGCTGCCATCCACCAAAGAGGCATACTCCTCATAAGACTCTTCCAGATACCGTTCCAGTTCTTGTTTTACGCCCTCCCGCTCCGCACCGGGATAAAATGATTCCTCCTGTCCGCCGTAAACAGAACAAACAGAGAAGATGGTAAAAAGTAAGGTGAAAATAATACTATTTCTCAAAAACTTTTTTCCAGCCATGCTGACCCCGCCTTTGTTTTATGGGTACTCAACCCCCAAACATAGATTCTACCGCACTAACTGTCTTCTTTTTCTTTACTTTACCACATTTAACCGTTTCCGTAAATAGATTGTATATTGATGATGGTTCATAAAAAATTCCCAGGGAAACAATTTCCCTGGGAACAAAATATGGATTACTATTTAATTTCAGCATGGAAAGCCTGCAAGGATTTTACTCCCAGCTTGCTGTTGGCCTTCGCCGCTTTAATGCCGCTGACAGAAGCCTTGGCAGCCGCAATGGTAGTCATATAGGCGATCTTGCCCTTGATGGCAGCTTTTCTGATATAGCTGTCGTCGGTAGCGCTCTGTTTGTCGTTCGGCGTATTGATAATCATATCAATCTTGCCGTTGGTGATCATGTCAGTCACATTCGGACGGCCTTCGGAAAGCTTGTTCACACGGGTAGCCGAAACACCGTTTTTGGTCAGCAGATCATAGGTGCCGCCGGTTGCCACAATGTTGAAGCCACAGTCAGCGAAGCCTTTCGCAACCTCTACCACTTCCGCCTTATCCCGGTCGTTGACGCTGATAAACACGGTGCCTTCCAGCGGCAGTCTGGTCTGAGTCGCTTCCTGCGCCTTATAGAAGGCTTCTCCGAAGCTCTTGGCGATTCCCAGCACCTCGCCGGTAGAACGCATTTCCGGTCCTAAAATCGGGTCAACTTCCTGGAACATATTGAATGGGAATACCGCTTCCTTCACGCCGCAGTGAGAGAATTGTTTCTCTTTCAGTTCCGGCACCGGAGACGGTTTTCCGGTCAGTTCAGAAGTAATGATCTGGGTAGCCAGTTTCACCATCTTAATGTTGCAGACCTTAGACACCAGCGGAACGGTACGGGATGCTCTCGGATTGGCTTCCAGCACATAAACCGTGTCGTCTGCAATGGCATACTGCATGTTCATCAACCCACGGACGTTCATTTCCACGGCGATCTTTTTGGTATAGTCCTTGATGGTTTCCAGATGCTTCGGCGCAATATGCATAGAGGGAAGCACACAGGCAGAGTCACCGGAATGGATACCGGCAAGCTCAATATGCTCCATCACCGCCGGAACAAAGGCATGTTCCCCGTCGCTGATCGCATCTGCTTCACACTCTAAGGCATTGCTCAGGAAACGGTCAATCAAAATAGGACGTTCCGGAGTAACACCGACAGCCGCCTCCATATAGGTCTTTAAGCTTTCGTCGTCATGAACCACTTCCATACCGCGGCCGCCCAATACATAGGAGGGGCGCACCATCAACGGATAACCGATCCTTCTGGCGATTTTCAACGCGTCGTCCACGTCTACCGCCATACCGGATTCCGGCATCGGGATGCCCAGCTTGTCCATCATCGCGCGGAAATGATCCCGGTCTTCTGCCAGGTCAATGGTTTCAGGAGAAGTACCCAAAATCTTTACGCCGGCTTTTTCCAGTTCATTTGCCAAATTCAACGGGGTCTGTCCGCCGAACTGCGCAATCACGCCCAGCGGTTTTTCTTTTTCGTGGATGCTCAATACATCTTCCAAAGTCAAAGGCTCAAAATAGAGCTTATCAGAGGTATCATAGTCGGTAGAAACGGTTTCCGGGTTACAGTTGACGATAATGGTTTCAAATCCCAGTTCTTTTAACGCAATTGCAGCGTGAACACAGCAGTAGTCAAATTCGATTCCCTGTCCGATTCTATTGGGGCCGCCGCCTAAAATCATAATTTTCGGGCGGTCGCTTGCGGTAGAATGATCTTCCGCATTATAGGTAGAGTAGTAATAAGCGGAATCTTTCGTAGCGCTGACGTGAACCCCTTCCCAAGCCTCAGTGACACCGATCTTGGTTCTGGCTTCCCGGATTTCTGTTTCAGAAACCTCCAGAAGCTTGCTCAAATATTTATCGGAGAAGCCGTCCAATTTCGCCTGCTTGAGCTGTGCTGCCGGAGGAACGGCGCCTTTATGGGCAAGCAGTGCGTTTTCTTCCTCTACCAGTTCTTTCATCTGCTCGATGAAATAATGTTTGATTTTTGTCAGTTGGAAGAGCTCCTCTACGGTAGCGCCCTTTCTCAGTGCTTCATACATGATAAACTGGCGTTCGCTGGTGGGAACTTTCAGCATGCCCAATAGTTCCTCTTTGGATTTTTCATGGAAATCCTTCGCAAAGCCTAAACCGTATCTGCCGGTTTCCAAACTGCGGATTGCTTTCTGGAACGCTTCTTTATAAGTTTTCCCGATGCTCATTACTTCGCCGACTGCGCGCATCTGGGTACCCAGCTTGTCCTGAGCGCCTTTGAATTTTTCAAACGCCCAGCGGGCAAATTTGATTACAATATAATCCCCATCCGGTACATATTTATCCAAGGTTCCGTATTTCCCGCATGGAATTTCGTCCAAGGTCAGACCAGAAGCCAGCATTGCGGAAACCAGAGCGATGGGGAAACCAGTCGCTTTGGAGGCCAGCGCGGAAGAACGGGAAGTTCTGGGGTTAATTTCGATTACAATAATTCTGTCGGATACCGGATCGTGGGCAAACTGTACGTTGGTACCGCCGATTACCTCGATCGCCTCTACAATTTTATAAGCCTGTTCCTGCAGTCTGTCCTGTACTTCCTGAGAAATGGTCAGCATCGGAGCGGAACAGAAGGAGTCTCCGGTGTGTACCCCAAGCGGGTCGATATTTTCAATGAAGCAGACGGTAATCATGTTATTTTTTGCGTCGCGGACTACTTCAAGCTCTAGTTCTTCCCAACCTAAAATGGATTCCTCGACCAGAACCTGTCCAACGAGGCTTGCCTGCAAGCCTCGGGAAACGACGGTTTTCAGCTCGTCCACATTATAAACCAAGCCGCCTCCGGCGCCGCCCATGGTATAAGCCGGCCGAATAACCACCGGATAACCCAAATCATCCGCAATTTTTAACGCTTCTTCTACAGAGTAAGCCACTTCGCTGCGAGCCATTTCAATGCCTAAAGAGTTCATGGTATGCTTAAATTCGATTCTGTCCTCGCCTCGTTCGATGGCGTCTACCTGAACGCCGATGACCTTAACGCCGTATTTATCTAAAACACCAGCTTTATCCAGTTCAGAACAGAGGTTCAAACCTGACTGGCCGCCCAGGTTTGGAAGCAATGCGTCTGGACGCTCCTTCTCGATAATCTGAGACAAGCGTTCTACATTCAGAGGTTCAATATAAGTGACATCCGCCGTTTCTGGGTCTGTCATAATAGTCGCCGGATTGGAGTTCACCAGGACAATTTCATATCCCAGCTTTTTCAGCGCTTTACAAGCCTGTGTCCCGGAATAGTCGAACTCGCAAGCCTGTCCGATAATGATAGGGCCAGAACCGATAATGAGCACTTTTTTAATGTCTTCTCTTTTTGGCATAACATTTCCTCCATTTATTTTAGTTTTCGTTTCCTGCCTTTGCCAAGGCAAAAGCTCACTTCCATACCACAGAATCACAACTCCAGCTGTTTCGGTCTGAAATACGGAAGATGGCAGACGAATTCACCGTCAAAAGCCCCCATTCAGCTTCCTGTAACGTTTCACAAAAGCCTGTCCCAAACAGATTTCCAAATTGCCCGGAACCGAAAAAAGGGCAAAATTTTTTGCGGTATCAAACCGCCGCATACGTTATTTCCGCCAAAGCCCAGCCTTACACTTCCAATCTTCTCTAGGATTACAAGC